>NZ_JBIMJP010000007.1:0-99462 GCF_043674155.1 Streptococcus sp. A23
TCTATACTGAGTTGGGGAATTCTAGTATATCAGACGAACATGTCTTTTTTGTTGCACTTCATTTTACAACGCGGGAACTTTTACTTGTTCATCGTTCAGCATTTTGTTATTCCAATTTTTAGGTGTCTGTCCAGCATTAAACAAAAATCGTGCTGGTGTAATCAATAAAGCCTTATTTCCAATTTTATACGACTCTTCAATAAAATAATGATATATTGGTTCATCTCTAGCTCCACCTTCTTCCTGATACGGTGGGTTTCCAATGACAACATCAAATTTCATAGTGGTTTCTCCTTGTGATAGATGCTCAAAATCTATCAACTCATTTGTTTTCCAATCTTTGATTTGTGCCTTTTGTGGCTGGCTGGTCTGCTCTGCTATTTCCTCAAAAAGGCTAAGCTGAACAGCTTCCTTTGCTTGCTCAGTGTAGGGGCTGGTGTAGGTCAGGCCGTCCATCTGCAGGACATTGTAGGAAATAATCTGGGCAATGGTCTGTTTCTGGCTGGGGCTGGGTTCCCGGTCAAACTTGGCTTGATAGTAGTCGATGAAGCTGGCTAGGAGGTTTTCACGAGCCAAGAGCAGGGAATCTCCCTGATACTCGTAGCCGTAGGCGTTCTGGTAGGCAGTCACTGCCCCTTGGAACCAAGCTTCTTCCTCGTGGACGTCCTCAGATAGACGGTGGAGCTTACGGTCCAAAAAACCGACCCGCTCTTCAAGGTCGAGGGCCTGTCCGGTCACCGTATCGTAGCGGGAGACCATGTAAGGCGCTTCCCCGCAGGTGATTTCCAACCATTTGAGGTTGAGGTAGGCCTCTAGGTCTAGATCTTGGAAGTCTTGGTCCACGGCATCAATCTGCTGTCTGACCAACCAAGTTGGGGTAAACACCTCTGCTCGGACCTTGGTGCGGTCTTTTTGCTCGTACTTGGACTTTTCTGAACGTGGCTGGATGAGGTTGGCATAGGGACCCGTCACTCTAGTAGGAGTGATTCGGTCATAAGCACCGAACCCTTTTCCCAGCAACTCATAGGAATGTGTAGCCCAAACAATGGACTTGTTGGTCGTTCGATCTTTCAAGAGGGTCCTAAGAAGACCAGAGGACTCTCTCGCTAATGTTTCTTCGCTAATATCTATGGTCGTCATAAGGCACCTTTTCTCTTTATTTAACTTCTATTATACCATTTCTTTACAAGTAATAAAATCGTTTTCAGAGGAGTGTAAAAAATAAAAAATAAAAAAAAAGCATTGGGTTGAAAAGAACCTCCTTATATGAACAATATAAGGAGGTTCTTTTCAGGGCTTTTTCTTTTTTTTAATAAGTAGCCAGACGTTTTTCCAAGCGTAACTGCCCCACAGCATAGAGTGTACAAATGACCCAATAAATCAAGGCTACGCAGATATAGACCGTCATGTAGTCAGACTTAGCACCGCCGACGATTTTGGCCTTGTTGAAAATTTCAGGCACCGTAATCATAGCTGTCAGAGAGGTACTTTTTACCATGTCCAACAGAACATTACTCAATGGGGGGAGAGCAATTCGGAAAGCTTGGGGAATAATGATTTTTCGATAAATCACATTGGTCTTGAGGCCCAGACTGCGTGCCGCCTCCCATTGACCCTTATCAATAGCCGACAGGGAAGAACGGATGATTTCCGAGATGTAGGCCGATGACATGGAAGTAAAGGCAATGATGGACGCTGATATCGCATCCAGCTGAATGCCCATAAAGGGCAGACCAAAATAGATAAAGAAAAGCAAGACCATAAGCGGAATACCCCGCATGAGGGAAATATGAGCCATAGCCAACCAGCGGAGGACGGCAAGCTTAGACATACGCATCAAGGCTACAAAAAAGCCACAAAAGGTCCCTAGGGCAAAGCCGATAAGAGAGAGAGCCAATGTATAGGGCAAGCCCTCTAGAATAAGCGGAATAGCCTCAAAAGCTAGTTTTGGATCAAAAACAGCCTGCCAATTGATAGACATAGAGAAATACCTTGGAGGCGCCGACCAGGTCAACACCCGTCCTTTCTTTACTAGATAAAAAGGTAGGAATCACTTCCAACCTTTCTGATGTTTAGTCAACGTCTACTACTGGCAACTCATCTGCACCTTCAGCAGGTTTGGTCAAGTCTTGACCAGCATAGTGTTTTTCTGAGATAGCCTTCAAGCTACCGTCATCTTTCATTTCTTTGATGACCTTATCCAACTCTTGCTTCAAGCTGTCATCCTCCTTGCTCATGACAATCACAGATTCGTTTGGATTGTAACGAACATCACCCATCTTCACTTTAATATCTGGGAATTTTGCAGTAATCATCTTAACTGCGACCACTTGTGTGAAGTAGTCATTTGGAATAAAGTCTGTACGACCAGTGGATACATCGCGAAGGTAAACATCGTTGGTTACGTTATCGTAGATAACTGGCTCTGCGCCTTGCTTTTCAGCAATCTTCATGAAGGTTGTACCAGCACCACCACCAGCTTTTTTACCCTTCCAGTCTGAAAGGTCTTTTGCGGTGATGTTTGATGAACCATCTTCACGGACAATCATACCAGATACAGAATACTTGTAAGCCTCAGAGAGGTTGTATTTTTCCTTACGCTCAGCTGTTGGCTGCAGGTTGTTTACTGAAACATCTACCTTGCCTGAGTCTACTGATGTCAGAGCTTCTGCTACACCGATTTCTTGGAATTCAATTTCGAGATCCAAGCGCTTGCCGATTTCCTTCATCATATCGACTTCATAACCGACCAATTCCTTCTTGTCATTGTAGTATGACGTTGGGAAAAGCGTACCTGGAGTCGCAACTTTCAAGACACCTGCTTCCTTGACTTGTTCCCATTTGGTTGGTTCTGCAGTTGCTTCTTCTGTCTTAGAAGCGTTGCTTGAGCAAGCTGCCAGCGTTAATGTAGATACAAGAAAGGCTGATGCCAACAATTTTTTCAACATGTCAATCTCCTCTGGAAGTGACAAACTTCCTTTTTCTTTATTTTTGGTGTTAACCCACCAACTTTAATAGGGTAACATTTTGAAAAAGATTTGGCAAGAATTTGGTATCGTTTTTTGTAGCCATTTACATTCTAAACAAATGAGCATCTTCCAAGTCCTGGGCTAGCTGTAAAAGGATATCTTCTCGGCCCTTAGCTGCTGTCAATTGGACCCCTATCGGTAGGCCTTCTTTGGTAACATGCGTCGGCAAGTTAATGGATGGTTGGCCTGTAATATTGGCCTGTTGCGTAAAGGGAGTAAGAGCGAGACTGTCCGCAAACATCTCCCAGATCAAGTCCTGCTGAGCAGCCATTGAATATTCCTGGGTCTGCTTGAGGCGGGTTTCTAAATCAACAGACGGCTGAAATTGACCATGAAGAGGAGCCACATCTGCCACCGTGGGAGTCAGGAGAATGTCGTAGGTCTGGTGAAATTCCTGCATGCTGGCACTGTAGCGGTCCCAATCCTGTAAAACCTTAGAATAAAGCTTGGCCGGTATGGTTTGACCGCTCTGATAAATGGCCCAGGTCATGGGCTCCATGTCATCCAGAGTCATTGGGCGTCCAAAAGCCGTTTCAATTTCATCAAACATCTGAGCAGTCTCTACGCTATTCATAATATAATAGGACTGCATCACTTCACTCCCGTCCAAGGGTTGTCGCTGTAATTCCTCCACTTGATGACCCATCCCTTGAAGATAGTCGACCAGCTGAAGAACCGCCGTCTGCGCTTCCAGACTAACCTTGCTACCAATAGGGGACTGACAGGTAAAGGCAATTTTCAAAGGGCGATTAAGAGGCCTGAAGATTGACTCTTCCGACAGGGTTGCCAAGGGAAAAGGCGCCTCAACCTGATAGGTTTGAAAATGATAAAGCAGCCGCTTGGTGTCCCGCACGGACTTGGTCAAGGCAAAGTTGCTAGAAGCCCCCTGCCAACCTCGGAAAGACTTGGGTCCGACAGGAATGCGCCCACGACTGGGCTTGAGACCAATCAAACTATTGAAGGACGCGGGAATCCGAATGGAACCACCACCGTCCGATGCTGCCGCAATGCTGACCATTCCAGAAGCCAGGGCTGCAGCTGCTCCTCCGCTTGAACCGCCAGCATTGCGCTTGACATCTGATGGGAGATTGACTGGACCATGGACCAGAGCATCCGAGATATTTTTAAAGCCAAACTCCGGAGTATTAGTCCGACCCAGAATAATAAAACCCAGGTCCTTGAGAGCTTGCACATACCTATCCGTATGGCCGACCGAATGACCCTGAAACAACCGAGAACCCGCTGAAGAGGGATGCCCCTTTTCATTTTGCCCTAAATCCTTTAACAGCAAAGGAACCCCAGCAAAAGGTTTACCCAAAAAACCTTGCTCTTCTGCCTCAGCTAGAGCCTGGTCATACTGGGTGTAGACCACCGCATTAAACTGCGGATTTAGCACCTCTATCTTCTCGATAGCCTCTTGGACCAGTTCCTTGGCCGAAACCTGTCCGCCATTGACAGCCTGAGCCTGAGCTGTCGCATCCATCCATTCCATATCTATACCTTTCTCTTTTGTAAATAGCAGAGCTGCTAGCTAGCCTGAGGGCAAAACTTGATTCGACTATATGCCATACTTCTCCTGAAACTCCTTAATTCCTCGTCCCAGGTCCATAAAGTCAGCCATATTGTCCGACGAAGGATAATAGTTTGAAAGCCTAGCACCATTTCTCTCTAGGACGACCTCAATTCGCTTCTGCATATCCTCGACTGTCAATTCACGACCAACCAGGTCTGAGAGATTGGCCATTGAGGCAGGATTGACCTGGGGATAGCGGTCTGGTATCGGTTGGCCACCACTACTCGCCTGGTAAAAATCAGCCACCAGCTGGCCTCGTTCTGCTTGATTGCCATGAACACTGATATAGGCTGAAATAGCAATGGCCCGCTTATAGACCCGCTGGGCCAAGCCAGCAAACTTCCGCCCCTGGATAGACAAATCATAGGTGCCTGGGCAGTAGGAAGTCGCTATTTCGCCACTCTCCACTTGAACTGGAAAATCCGCCAAAGACTGGCTAATCAAGTCCACCATGACCTGATAGCTTTTGTGGAGGTTAACCTGATGCCCTTGAGCATTCGGCAAAATCAAGGTCAGATTGAGTACGCCTTGGTCAGCCACCACTGCCAAACCACCCAGACTACGGATAATAGGGCTGTAACCAGACTGTTTAATATGAGCCAGACCGGCCGCCAAGTCCGGCACCTGACTGTCCATCATGCCCAATATGACCGTCGTATCCATGGGCCAGTAGTGCAGAATGCCTTGCTGGGGCTGTTGATTGACCTCGCGCAAAAAGACTTCTGTCCAGACCAAGGGGCCCTGCTTACTCCCTGCCAGACCCGAACGATCCTGGTATTTTTTCAGCTCAAGACCAGTCAACCACTTGTCCATCCGTCATCCTTTTCATTTCTACTAATGCTCTTATTTTACCATAAGACTAATGGAACTATTTGAAGAAAATACTGATATAGAAAAAGAGGTTTGATATAACATCCAACCTCACATTATTTGAACAGTAAAAACACTTTAACACAGTGGTTGATTGGCTTTCACAGTTTGATTTTCATTGGGTATGATACAGAAAAAGGACTGGCAGTGCCAATCCAATCTCTCTTATAAATCTTCAAAAGCGTCCTTGACCTTGTCGAAAAAACCTTTTTTCTGCGGATGCACATTGATATTACCTGCTACCGCAAAGTCTTTTAAAGCTGCTTTCTGGCGGTCATTGAGCCCTGTTGGTGTCACTACATTGACAGTGACATACTGGTCACCCATGGCACCCCCGCGGATACTTGGCGCACCCTTGCCTTTAAGACGGAAGGTCTTGCCTGTCTGCGTTCCCTCTGGAATCACCATATCCACATCACCATGAACCGTTGGCACATGGACGGTGTCACCTAGTGCAGCTTGAACAAAGTTGAGGTCCAATTTGTAAAGAATGGTCGTACCTTCACGCTCAAATTTATCCGATGCCTCGACTTGAACGACTACATAGAGATCTCCGTAAGGGCCTCCGTTAAATCCAGCTTCACCTTGACCAGCCAGACGGATACGCTGACCAGTTTCGACACCTGCAGGAACCTTGACCGTAACAGTGTGAGCCTGTTTCTCATGACCAGTTCCACGACAGGTCGTACACGGATCCTTAATCTGCTTGCCACGACCGTGACAGACATCACAGGTCATCTGACGGCGCATGGTTCCAAGTGGTGTCTGTGTATCAACATTGATAACACCAGAGCCATGACAGCGTCCACAAGTTACAGGACTGGTCCCAGGTTTGGCGCCCGAACCAGTACAGGTACGACAAGTTGCCTCACGGTTGTAGGAAACTTCTTTTTCAGCACCGAAAATAGCCTCTTCAAATTTCAAATTGACACGGTACTGCAAATCATCTCCCTGACGAGGTGCATTGGGATTACGTTGAGCAGTTCCACCGCCGAAGAAACTAGAAAAGATATCCTCGAAACCGCCGAAACCAGCACCGTCAAAACCACCAAATCCGCCACCGCCGAAGCCACCATTGGCTCCAGCCGCACCAAATTGGTCATAAGAGGCACGTTTTTGAGGATCGCTCAAGGTCTCGTAGGCCTCTTGAACTTCCTTATATTTATCTTCCGCACCAGCATCCTTGTTAATGTCTGGGTGATATTTTTTTGATAGCTTACGATAAGCCTTCTTAATCTCGTCTGGCGAAGCGTTCTTAGAAACCCCCAGACGATCGTAAAATTCTGTGTTGTTCATAGTTTATGATACAAAAGGCGTTAAGAAAACCGTATGAAAATAGAAAACTAACGCAGTGTGTAAAACACACTAGGAAGTTTATCTTTTTCACTAGGTTTTTAGCCTGTGTTCGAATAAACGAACTTGTATTCCTTTCTTTGAAACTTAGAAAGTAGCCCGTGTTCGATTGCGAACACTTTCCTTTCTGTAAAATTTGAGATGTCAAATACAGTCATTCCAGTCCTTGCTAGAAGTTACTTAGCAAGCGTTTGGCAACTGCCCTACCTGACATGGGATTTTGCCCTGTCACAAAGCGACCATCTTGTATGGCAAAAGAAGTGTAGGGAAGTTTCTTTTGAAAATCAGCCCCACGTTTTTTGACCTCAGTTTCTGTGATAAAGGGAACCTTTTTCAGTTTTCCACTAAGAATTTCTTCCCATTTTGTGAAACCGGTTATCTTCTTACCAGCAATAAGATAACGGCCATCCCTATCACGAATATTTAACAAACCTGCAACACCGTGACAAACTGAGGAAATATATCCACCTTGTTCATAAATAGAATTAGCAATTTCTTGCAGTTCCTTGTTGTCCGGAAAATCCCAAATCACACCGTGGCCACCCGTATAATAGATAGCGATGTAGTCCTCAGGTTGAACATCTTCTGGTTTAAGAGAATGTAGCAAGGCACGCTCCTTAAAATCGGCGCTTTCAGATAGTTGTAAATCTTCTTTCGAAACATAGATACTTTTCAAGCTGCGAGGATCGATTGGAACATTGCCACCCTTTGGGCTAACATAGTCCACTTCAAATCCTGCTTTGGTAACTTCATCTACAAATTCTGTCGCTTCTGCTAGCCACAGACCTGTTTTTTCTTCATCATTTTTGTATTGAGATACATTGGTCAAGACGACCAGTATTTTCTTCATATTGATGGACCTCGTCTCCTCTTTACCCAAAAACAGAGGCTGGGTTGCAACCTCTGCTTAATTTTATAAATAGTCTCTCAACCAATCAGGCATTGAAGGATCGTCGATTTCCCAGGAATCAACTTCACGCCCCCCTGTCTCGCGAACATTTTCATTTCCATCAAAGAATTTTGAAGATGAACACTTATATTTTACTACTCTGTCACCCTCTAATCTATACTCGTTCCAGTATTTACTACCTTTAGAGTACCCATCCCAAGAATTTGTAGTATATATTGTAGACATATTCGCCTCCGTATTATTGGTTTACTTTTCCGTAAACTCGCCATCCACCACATCATCGCCTGCGTTGTTAGCTGTTTGGGCACCTTCTTGGCCTGCGGCTGCTTGTTGTGCTGCTGCGGCTTGCTCATAGAGTTTCACGGCAAGGGCTTGGGCTTTTTCATTGAGGTTTTCAAGTTTAGCCTTCATATCGTCCAAGTTGTTCGCTTCTTGAGCTGCTTTCAACTCATCAAGAGCTGCTTGAGCTTGGTCACGTTCTGCGTCGAAGCCTTTGCCTTCTGTTTCTTTAAGAGTTTTCTCAGTCGCAAAGATTGCTTGGTCCACATCGTTACGAAGGTCTACTTCTTCCTTACGTTTCTTATCTGCTTCTGCGTTTGCTTCTGCATCTTTCATCATGCGGTCGATTTCTTCATCTGTCAAACCTGAGTTAGACTGGATAACGATTGTTTGCTCTTTTTGCGTACCAAGGTCTTTGGCTTTTACAGAAACGATACCGTTCTTGTCGATGTCAAATGTTACTTCGATTTGTGGAATACCACGAGGTGCTGCAGGGATGTCTGTCAATTGGAAACGACCAAGAGTCTTGTTGTCCGCTGCCATTGGACGCTCACCTTGAAGCACGTGGATGTCAACAGCTGGCTGGTTATCTGCCGCAGTTGAGAAAACTTGTGATTTAGAAGTTGGGATGGTTGTGTTGCGGTCGATGAGTTTTGTAAATACACCACCCATTGTTTCGATACCAAGTGACAATGGCGTTACGTCAAGAAGGACAACGTCTTTCACATCACCAGTGATGACACCACCTTGGATTGCCGCACCCATAGCAACAACTTCGTCAGGGTTTACAGATTTGTTTGGCTCTTTACCAGTTTCAGCTTTTACAGCTTCTACAACAGCTGGGATACGAGTTGAACCACCGACAAGGATAACTTCGTCGATTTCTGACAAGCTAAGTCCTGCATCTGAAAGAGCTTGACGAACAGGAACTTTTGTACGTTCTACAAGGTCGTAAGTCAATTCGTCAAATTTTGCACGAGTCAATGTCATTTCCAAGTGAAGCGGACCTGCTGCACCTGCAGTGATAAACGGCAAGCTGATTTGAGTTGAAGTCACGCCTGACAAGTCTTTCTTAGCTTTTTCAGCCGCATCTTTCAAACGTTGAAGGGCCATCTTGTCAGCTGACAAGTCGATGCCATTTTCTTTCTTGAATTCTGCTACCATGTGGTCGATGATCTTTTGGTCAAAGTCGTCACCACCGAGCTTGTTGTCACCTGCTGTTGCAAGTACGTCAAAGACACCGTCACCAAGTTCAAGGATAGATACGTCGAAAGTACCACCACCAAGGTCGAATACCAAGATTTTCTCGTCTTTGTCAGTCTTGTCCAAACCGTAAGCAAGAGCTGCCGCAGTTGGCTCGTTGACGATACGTTCTACTTCAAGACCAGCGATTTTACCAGCGTCTTTGGTTGCTTGACGTTGGGCATCGTTGAAGTAAGCAGGAACCGTGATAACGGCTTTAGTTACTTTTTCACCAAGGTACTCTTCAGCGTAGCCTTTCAAGTATTGAAGAATCATAGCTGAGATTTCTTGTGGTGTGTATTCTTTGCCATTTGCTGAAACTTTTTCAGAAGTTCCCATTTTTGACTTGATAGAGATGATAGTGTCTGGGTTAGTCACTGCTTGGCGTTTTGCCGCGTCACCAACGATGATTTCACCATTTTTGAAAGATACAACAGACGGAGTTGTGCGGTTTCCTTCTGGGTTTGCGATGATTTTTGATTCAGTTCCTTCAAGAACTGCAACTGCTGAGTTTGTTGTACCTAAGTCAATACCGATAATTTTAGACATGTGTGTTACCTCATTTTTTAGTTTTCTTTTATTCATTCATAGTTTACCGTCATTGCAGACGAGTTTTTTTCATAGTTTTCGAGTAACTCTTGTCGCTTTAGCGACCTTAGAGTTACCGACACAAAGTTTGCCCAAGAGCTAGGAGCCTCGCGACGAAGCGATTGGTTGCAAACTACTGTGCATGACATCTCGGTCAGGTTTTCTTTTTTGGGAAATAGCAGAGCGACTACTCTGATACGACTACCATAGCAGGTCTCAGCAAGCGTTCATGCAGCTTGTAGCCTTTTTGGAAGACTTGTGCAATGTGTTCTGCTGGGCAGTCGTCTGTGGCTGGAACGGTTTGAATAGCCATGTGAAGATTTGGGTCAAAGACATCTGTTGCGACTTCTTCTACCCCTTCTTCTTTGAGGGCTTGAATCAAGCTTTCTTGAACCATTTCCAAGCCTTTTTTGACATCTTCTGTCAAGCCTTCAACTTGAAGGGCACGCTCCAAGTTATCCAAACTTGGCAAGATTTTCTTAGCCAAGTCTTGCGAACGGTAACGCTGAATGGTTTGGCGTTCCTCGTTGGCACGGCGTTGGATATTTTGCATTTCAGCGTGGGCACGGAGGTACTTGTTTTCAAATTCCTCTGCCCGCTCATTTGCCAAATCCAATTCTGATTTTTCAGGTGTCTCCACAACTTCTTCTGTTGCTTCAACCTCTTCTACGATTTCTTCGTTTTTGATTTCTTCTGACAAAGCATTCTCCTTCTAATTGACTTCGTAATGATTACTACTTAGATAACGGTAGTAATCGGTTAATTTCATAAATAGGACGCGACTGATGATGTTGATCAAACTCATCTGCCTGCGGTAGTTCATGTCAACAGGACCAAGCAAACTCATCTGGGCCATGCCCCGATAGGGGATTGGAAAGCGATGATGAATAACTGTCACATCCGCTAGGGCTGGATCACGATGTTCCGCCACGGAAATGCTGGTCTGCTGGTCTGGAGCCAGGCCCTGTCGCAACTCTGGTGCCAATAACTGAGGGCTATCCAAGAGCTGATAAGTAGCTAGATTGCCATAGGTCAGCGAGGCAACTTTTCCACTAATAAAGACCGATTCTTGGAAAAGATTGGCAAAGATGTAATCCATGAGATCCAAGACATTGTCCGTCGTGGCAAAGTAACGCTGCACCACTTGGGGAACCTCCGTCCGTAGCTTGTAGTGAATGGACAAGACTGTCTGTCCTACGAAGCGCTCATCAACTAAGCGTTTGAGCACCTCCAAGTCCCTGGACAAAAAGTTTTTAGGAATGGCAAACTGAACGGTGACAGGTTTGGACTGGTCCAAAGTCAAGACTGCCAGGGCATCGTGGCTACTGAGCTGCACAATGTCAAAGGAAGTCAGCTGCTGACTGGTTGGCTCCACATCTAAAATGACCGAGGTATAGCCTGTCAAATCCGCTAGGACTGTGCTGGCCCGCTCCAAGATGTCCTCCAGCTTGAAAGCTTCAAAGTCGAAGGCCTTAACCACCTGATAAACATCTTCTTCATTGATGTGTTCCAAATTAAGCGAGTGGTTGACAAAGTATTGAAAACCAGCCCGACTGGGCATCCGACCGCTTGAAGTGTGAGCCTTTTCCAGCAAGCCCAACTGCTCCAGCTTAGCCATATCATTACGAATAGTAGCCGAACTTGAAGCAATCATTTCCTGTAAGGCCTTAGAACCAACTGGCTCATGATGTCGCGTAAACAATTCAACAATCAGATTCAAAATATCATTTTGACGTTGGGTAATCATCTTCGCTCCTTTCATGAACACTGTTTTAGTTACGCTCAATGAAAATCGACAGTAGCCTAGGAAGCGAGGCCGAATGTAGAACTGTGGTTCACAAAGGCAAGCTGACAACGGTTAGTGTTGATTTTCGAAGAGCGTTAGCACTCTATGATGTCGAGTGCTAACCTATATACTCCCATTATACGCCGAAAAAATGGATTGTCAAGAGAAAAAACCAAAAAATTAGCACTCTTTTGCTTAGAGTGCTAAAAATCAGTCTGAGGACCTAGTTACTCTTTTACCATACGATAAAAACGGATGCCTAGTAATAATAAAAGCGGAATATAAATGATAGAAATACCTAAGACAAAACCTGGACGCGAACGCAAACTTGTTCCCAGTAGAATGCCGTACAGTCCCAAAGATGGCAAATAGCGTCTTTGGAAGATTGTTTTCACAAACTCCACTTTATTTTCTCTATCACCATATAATTCAAGCTCTCCCATCTTCGCAGGTTTCCTAAAAATATTGAAATTTTGGCAGGATACGACAAACTCCCATCCATATTCCTCGTACATATGCAGATAGTTTTCTCTATCTTTATTTTTTGCTTTCTTGAAATCAACCTGATACACAACCCCTTCTGGCAGGCATTTTTCAAAATGATAAAACAAGAGCCAGCTAATCTTAACTAGTTTCCACCCTTGCTGATGCATCTCACTGAGATAGTCTGCTTGCTGACTGAAATCTGTGATAAAAAATACCTTGAACTCTGTCCTAGTCTCCATCATTTTCTCCCTTGCTATTTCGATAGAGCCGTTCAATCCGAGCCAATTCTATGTCTAGGATTTCTCGACCTGTTTCTGTTATCCGATAAAACTTCCGCTTATCTTCTTCCCTGACAAACCGAATCAAGCCGTCCTTTTCCATTTTCGACAGGGTGCCGTACATGGTTCCAGGGCTAATCACGACTTGCCCTGCCGTGACTTCCTTAGTCTTCTGTGTAATATCGTAACCATGTCGTTCTTTCTGTAAATGAAAGAGAATATAGAAGGCTGTTGGTTCTGTTGCAAAGTTTTAAATAAAGAATAAAATCCCTTACGGTATCTATGATTTAAGCTGGGATTCCCAATAATACCTTGATTTCAGTACAGACCGAAAACCCGAAGAGAGTGCCTTCTTTTCGGGTTTTCTTATATAATCCTCGGATGGCTTCCATACCTTTAATCGTGGTAGAGGCAGTGCGTAAACTTCGATAGAATTTATTGCGTCTCTTTACTGGACGATGGTCTTGTTCAATCAAATTATTCAGGTATTTAATGGTACGATGTTCTGTCCCTTGATAAAAGCCGTATTCTTTTAGTTTCTTAAAGGCACTTGTAATAGAGGGGGCTTTATCTGTGACTACAACCTTCGGTTCATCAAACTGCTTCACTAACCGCTTAAGAAAAGCATAGGCTGCTTGTGTGTCCCGTTTTTTACGTAACCAAATATCCAAGGTTAAACCATCTGCATCGATGGCTCGATACAAATAATGCCATTTTCCTTTAATTTTGATGTACGTTTCATCCATTTTCCATGAATAAAAGGATTTTTTATTTTTCTTTTTCCAAATTTGATAGAGTAGTTTGCCATATTCTTGCACCCAACGATAAATCGTCGTATGAGAAACGTTAATGCCACAATCATATAAGATTTCTTGAACTTCACGATAGCTAAGGTTATAACGAAGATAGTAGCCCACGGCTACAATAATCACATCCTGCTGAAATTGCTTTCCTTTAAAATGATTCATCGTCATTCCTCCTGCTATCTTTTTCTATTATTCTACCTTATTTGATAGTAGATTTAAAACTTTGCAACAGAACCTGTCGTGATAAAGTTCTCAAGCCAGCTGACATCATCGCTCTCCGTCGCTACTTCTTCCCTTTCCTCATCCGTGTCTTGTTCTTCATCGTCTGAAAAATCGACTTTTCCAAACAGAACTACCTTGCCCTCCGTTTCAGCACTTGCTGAACTGCTATTAGTTGTTAGAAACCCAAAAGTTACAAAACCTAGCATTGCAAGAGCACCTAAAACAAGTAATTTCTTCATCATTATTTCCTCCAAGATAATTGAGAAACTGTATTCACAGTTCAGCACTTCTAGCTAAGGCTAGCTTTTCAGCTACTCACCGCTCGTTTTTTTCAAAATACAGTTAGTATTCCCTCAAAAAACTGCCTTGATTAGCGAAAAACCATCTCTTCTCTAAAAGCACTTTTCTTGTGAATACAGTTTCTAAACATTGTTTTGTAAAGTTGTAAAACTTACAAGTATTATCTTACAGGAAATGACGAGCCTCTTAAAATTCATTACATATCTGTAACTTTCTCAATTTCCTTATTGATCTGGTGGATTAAATCATAGCAATCTAAAAATTTGGCAATATGCAGACATTCCTTCATTATTTCTAGGCCACCATCATTTCCATTCATGTAGGACAAGCGTGCTTTTAGGAGCTTAAGCAGCAAGCGATCCCGCATATTCTTTTCCATGATATTGACAGAGTCAAGAATTTTGAGAAAGCGAATCGCAGCAGTCTCCTCTCCCCTATCTAACAAACTACTCGAAATATTGATGAGTACCTTATAGACATTATCTCTGTTTTCTGTGATATCCATATAAAAATTTGTTCGATTGAGAACTTCCATTCCCAGAACTTCCAACATCTTGCTAGGAAGACCTCTGCTACAATTTCCGAAAATCCAGAGTTCAAATTTCCCCCAATCATCTATGGACATTAAATAGTCCGATAGAATAGCTTTTTCATCCTCAGAAACATCATAATCAGGATCGCACCATTGCTGCTTGAAGATATGAAAGGCTGCGACCATCACCCTATCAAACGGACGTCCATCTCTATCATACTCTGCTTGATGGTACAAAATTTTATTGTCCATATACTGAGCATTGTGACTATAAACTGCACGGACAAATTCTTCTGAAGAAAACAAATTATCTATCTGAAAATAGGACTGGTAGAGGGTAGAAAATTCGCCCTCAACCATATTCATCCGTCTCAAGCAATGAAAAAATGTATCTACAGAAAGATTGCTCTTTCCATTTTCAAAGCGTGATAGCTGAGCAGGTGTCACGAAATCCCCAGCCACTTCTTTTAGAGACATATTTTTTGATTCACGAATGATTTTAAAAATTTTTCCGTAAGTTCCCATTATATTCTCCACTCGTTACATTTATGTAACGAAATTTGCTAACTTTTGAATCTAGTATATCATAGATTTATCATTTTTTTATAGAAAGGCAGGTAGTTATGGCATCTCTCTTATCTACCCAAGAATTATCAAAGCAATACGGGAAACAAAAGGCCGTTCATCAGGTTTCTTTAACGATTAATAAAGGAGAAATATGTGGCTTAGTTGGTGAAAATGGTGCTGGGAAAACAACGCTTCTCAGAATGTTATCTGGCCTCATTTCCCAAACTTCTGGTACCATTACTAGCTCAAAAAATTGTCGTATTGGAGCTTTAATCGAATCCCCTGCTCTACAACCCAATTTATCTGCTATCGATAATCTTCGTTACATGGCTCTGCAATTAAACCTTAAGCAAGCTGATGAAAAAGTCTTAGAGACATTAGCAATTGTCGGTTTAGAGGATGTGGATCCTAAGAAAAAATCCAAAGATTTTTCATTGGGAATGCGCCAACGTTTAGCCATTGCCTTAGCTATCCTAGATAGGCCTGATTTTTTAATCCTAGACGAACCGATTAATGGTCTTGACCCTGTTGGAATCAAAGAAATGAGAAGTATTATTTTAAATCTTCGAAATCAATATGGGATGACCATCCTTATCTCCAGTCATATCCTATCAGAGCTTGAGATGGTGGTTGATCGGTACATTATTATGCATAAGGGCCTTATCGTCAAAGAATTCTCAAAGCAAGAGCTTGAACAAACCCTAGAAGAACAGCTCTATCTACAAACGAACAACCATCCTAAGACCTTGACTATCCTTGAAGAGCAGGACATCGCTTACAAAATAGATAAGGATTATATCAGTCTGTCATCAGATACGAATGTTATGAGCCTCATTCATCTCTTGATAAACCATGAGATTGAGGTCAAAGAAATTTTTAAACAACAAATGTCATTTGAAGACTATTACCTGACATTGATTTAAGAAGGAGAAGAGCATGATACATTACTTTAAAGCTGATTTATTTAAGATTCAAAAAGAACAGAGACTAACGATTTCATTGGGAATATTGGCTTTACTATCCTTTTTATCCGCTTTTTTGTTGCATGGCAACGAAGACTTCACTAGCTCTCTGATTCAATTGCTTTCTCAATTTATCACACTATTTTTTATCGTTCCAGCCAACCTATTCTTTGGAGAAGATTTTACTTACCGTACCATCAATCATATTATTATCAAGCAACAAACAAGAAAAGGGGTATTTTTCTATAAAGTCTTAGCAACCTTTGTACTAGATCTCGCTTATATCCTTCTAGCCTATTTATTGAGTAGCAGTGTTGGCTTACTTCTAGGTAATCGTGTTGATGTTGCAGTGATAATACACAGTTTCATTGCTCAAACACCTTTATTTATCTGCATCTCTCTGTTATCCATCCTGATATTTGTCAAGTCCAATAAGGTCAATCAAGCCTATCTTATCTTTAGTTTAATCAGCCTTCTTTTTGACAATATCACTAACCTCATTACCAGTAACCTACTCCGTATGAGATTACCAACAGATTATTTTCTATTCCTTTCCCTCCAACAAGGGGAACATATTTCAAGGTTATCCATGGGTGTTAGCTTTATGGCTACCCTCATCTACCTTTATCTGAGTTACTTTATCTTTAGTAGGAAAGAGTTAAAATGATGTAGCTTAGATTTCATATATAAAAAACATGTATGTCACACATCAGAAAAAACGTATGACATACATGTTTTCATTTCACATCTATTCCCCTTGGGCGATCAATTCTGCTCCACGTTTACGGTAGGATAGGTCGCCAACTGCTTCAATTAAAAGCTTGCCATTTTCGTATTTGAGGACGGTGATTGAGCCGTTATCGAGAAAGACATTAGCACCACGCTCTGGCTCTAACAAATGAGCCAATGTCGCAATAGTCATACCGTGGCTGACCACAAGGGCGTTGCCTCCGCCTTGTTTTTCCAAGTCTTGGGCGATGGATTCAAAACCTGTTAAGATACGATTGCTCAAGACCTCCCAAGATTCTGCCCAGCCAGCTGTATCTGCCTCTTGGATACCTGCTGCGATTTCCGCAAAGGACATCCCCGTCGCATCAACTGTCCCTTTCAAACGAGGCAGGACACCTTGGAAAAGCTCGGCATCATACATGCCCTCAAAACTACCGAAGCACCATTCACGGATACGCTTGTCTTGGTAATAAGGGATTTTCCCTAAAATTCCCAACTCACGCTGGGCAATGGTCATGGTCTGAACGGTTCGCCCCAAGTCACTGGATACAGCTAGTTTAAAATCAAGGCCCGCATCCTTTAGCCCCAAGCCAAGCTCGCGGATTCCTTCCTCACCAGCCTTGGTCAGCGGTGTGTCACACCAACCCTGCACGCGCCCAATGGTATTGAACATGGTTTTCCCGTGACGAGAAATATATAATCTTACATCTGCCATAGTGTTCTCCTTGTCTTTTCTTACTATATAGTCATTTGAATTAGCTTTGATACATCGTCACTTTCGGCTTGCTGTACTCTAGTACTACCTGCACCTCGGTTCCTTGTCTGAAAGCTAATTCACTCGACTATAGTATAGCAAAAAACCGACTGCTTGTCGTAATCGGTTTACGTTTTTAGTTCTTAAAACTATGAATTGGAGCTGGAATTTGTCCGCCACGGTTGATAAAGTCCGCAGAAGATGCCTGATTGACCTTCATGACAGGAGCCGTTCCCAGAAGGCCGCCAAATTCAATCATGTCTCCTTCTTTTCCGAGAGGAATAATACGGACCGCAGTTGTTTTCTGGTTGATGACCCCAATCGCCGCCTCATCCGCAATCATGGCTGCAATGGTTTCAGCAGGCGTTGTTTCTGGAATAGCAATCATATCCAAACCTACAGAACAGATGGCCGTCATGGCTTCCAATTTTTCAAGGTTGAGCGAGCCATTTTGCACCGCCGCAATCATGCCCTCGTCCTCAGACACAGGGATAAAGGCACCTGACAAGCCACCTACTTGGTTGCAGGCCATAACCCCACCCTTTTTAACAGCGTCATTGAGCAAAGCCAGGGCAGCAGTCGTTCCGTGCGTACCAACGGTTTCTAAGCCCATTTCCTCCAAAACTCGTGCCACTGAATCGCCAACAGCTGGCGTTGGAGCAAGGGACAGGTCTACGATACCGAACTTGACACCCAGGCGTTCACTGGCCATATTACCAACCAACTGACCGATACGGGTAATCTTGAAGGCGGTCTTCTTGACGGTCTCCGCCACCACATCAAAGCTCTCACCGCGCACTTTTTCAAGAGCACGCTTGACCACACCGGGCCCAGACACGCCGACATTGATAACCACATCCGCCTCGCCGACACCGTGGAAAGCACCCGCCATGAAAGGATTGTCCTCAACCGCATTGGCAAAAACCACCAGTTTAGCCGCCCCCATATCAGAAGCCTCCGCCGTCTCCTTGATGATCCGCCCCATGTCCCGCACAGCCGTCATGTTGATACCTGTCTTGGTTGAGCCGATATTGACTGACGAGCAGACCTTAGAGGTTTGGGCCAATGCCTGCGGTATAGAGTTGATAAGGATTTCATCACCTTTTTGGTAGCCCTTTTGAACCAGAGCTGAAAAGCCACCGATAAAATCAATGCCGATCTCATGAGCCGCCTTGTCCAAGGCATGAGCCAAGGGCAGATAATCCGTGGCATCTGTCGCCGCACCAATCAAGGCAATAGGCGTCACCGACACCCGTTTGTTAACAATGGGAATGCCTAGTTCTGCCGCAATCTCATCGCCGACTGCTACCAGGTTTTTGGCCTTGGTGACGATTTTTGTATAGACTTTATCCGCAGCTTTCTCAATATCCGCATCAATACAGTCCAAGAGGGAAATTCCCATGGTGATGGTCCGGATATCGAAGTGCTGCTCCTCGATCATCTCAATGGTTTCAGTAACTTGTCTAATATCCATGAAATCTCTCCTTACAAGTTGTGCATAGCATCAAAAATGGCCGCACTTTGAATGTTGATTTTCACATTCAAATTTTGACCAAAGGCATCCAACTCCGAACGCAATTGAGTGAAATCTTTCTTCTCATCTGACGATACAACCGCCATCATGGTAAAATACTCATCCAAAACCGTCTGGGAAATATCATCAATATTAAGCCCCAACTCCGCAATCTTAGTCGCAACACCCGCAACAATCCCTGATTTGTCCTTGCCGACAACAGTAACAATTGCTTTCATGTTTCTACCTCATAAAATTTTCTCCTATTTTACCACAAATAAGAGGAAAACGGAATTGCTAGGACATATTGACCTCGAAATGTTCGCCTCTCCAGTTTATCTGAAAGACAAGGACAATCTCAAAAAATAGTCCTCATGGCTACTTACTTTCCTTTTTCTGAATAGTATGTTACACTGGAATGTACATTTATAACCTGTATGACTCTACAGTCTGGGGAGAGACTGTTGGAAGTTGGAGAGGGAGCGAACAGAGTCCGTATCATTCGTTATGACCGGTTCGGAGCCTATAACGCGAATAAACGGAGTTTGCTACGCTACCTCAATCTCTAACTAAAAAACAGGAACTATCTGTTGGAGTCTTAGAAAGGATATCCAACCTTTATTTTGCCCAAATTCTATGAAATAAAAGAAAGGATGATTATGAAAATTGTCAAACAACTCTGGTGGTTTTTTAAGCTAGAGAAAAAGCGCTACCTCCTTGGCATTATCTCTCTGTGTCTGGTCAGTCTCCTCAACCTGCTGCCGGCCTATATTATGGGAGAAATCATTGACCAAATCGACAGCCGTGCACTGACAGGACAGGGACTCCTCTTGGGCGTACTGGGGCTTATCCTATCTGGCTTTGGCATGTACGCCCTCCGCTATGTCTGGCGAATGAATATCCTGGCCACCTCTTTTCGTCTAGGAAAAATTATGCGGGCTCGCCTCTTTGAGCATTTTATGAATATGTCGCCCTCGTTTTTCCAAAATCACAGGACCGGTGACCTCATGGCCCATGCCACCAATGATATCAATGCCTTGACCCGTCTCGCAGGAGGCGGTGTTATGTCCTTCGTCGATGCGACTGTGACCGCTGTGGTGACCCTGGTAACCATGAGTTTTCTGATTTCTTGGCAAATGACCCTGGTAGCTATCCTGCCCCTGCCCTTCATGGCTATGACGACCAGCTATCTGGGCCGCCGCACTCATGAAAATTTCAAGGCCTCTCAAGCTGCCTTTTCAGAGCTGAACAATAAGGTCCAGGAATCTGTGTCTGGTATCAAAGTCACCAAGTCCTTCGGCTACCAAGAGCAGGAAAGCAAGGCCTTTCAAGAGGTCAACCAGGCAGCCTACCTCCAAAACCTCAAGACCATGCGCTACGATTCCCTCTTCGACCCAGCTGTCCTCTTCTTTGTCGGACTCTCCTATGTTCTCACCTTGATTTTTGGCTCCCAATTCATCGCCCAAGGCCAGGTTACCTTAGGGCAATTGGTCACCTTTATGACTTACCTGGACCTGCTGGTCTGGCCCCTCATGGCTATCGGTTTCCTCTTTAATATTACCCAGCGTGGTGCTGTTTCCTACGACCGCATCCAGAGTTTACTGGATGTTCATTCTGATGTAAAAGAGGCCAGCAAGCCTCTGCCAGCACCAGAAAATGGACAAATCTCCTACAAGGTCGACCGCTTTTCTTACGATAAGTATTCTGAGCAGCCTACTTTAGAAGATATTCACTTCAGCATTAAAAAAGGTCAGACTATCGGCCTGGTTGGTCCAACAGGTTCTGGTAAGACCAGTCTCATCAAGCTCCTCCTACGGGAATATGATGTAGACCAGGGCGCTATTTCCCTAAACGGGCAGGACATCAAAAACTACCGCCTGGCAGACCTGCGTGCCCTTATGGGCTATGTTCCCCAGGACCAATTTCTCTTTGCAGCCAGTGTTGCGGACAATATCAGCTTTGGCGACCCTGATTTGGAATTGCAGCACATCAAAGAGGCGGCCAAAACTGTCCATGTCTATGCAGACATCGAAGATATGCCTAACGGCTTTGCGACCATGGTCGGTGAGAAAGGGATTTCCCTATCTGGTGGGCAGAAACAACGTCTAGCCATGGCCCGTGCCATGATTCTCAACCCTGACATCCTGATTTTGGATGATTCCCTATCAGCAGTCGATGCCAAGACAGAACATGCTATTATCGAAAATATCAAGAGCAGCCGTCTGGACAAGACCACTATCATCACAGCCCACCGGCTCTCAGCTGTAGTCCATGCTGACTTGATTTTGGTTATGGAAGACGGAAAAATCGCCGAGCGGGGTACCCACCAGGAACTCTTGGAAAATCAAGCCTGGTACTACGACACCTACATGATGCAACAACTGGAAATGGAGGAAGAAAATGCAAGCTAAATCAAAAGAAAAAGGCGTTTTCTGGCGCCTCCTATCCTATCTCAAACCCTACTCGCTCCTAACTGCTGCAGCCCTGACCTTTCTCTTGCTGACGACTGTTGTTCGCAGCATTATTCCCCTTCTAGCCTCCCACTTTATTGACAATTATATCGGCCATATCTCCCAGTCTGGGACCATGATTCTGGCTGCCTACTTTGGGCTTTATCTGGTGCAGATGCTCTTTCAATATCTAGGCAATATTTGGTTTGCCAAGGTTTCCTATAGCGTAGTCCGAGATATTCGTCGGGATGCCTTTGGCAAGGTCCAATCTCTAGGCATGGCCTATTTCGACCAAACACCGAGCGGTTCTATCGTGTCTCGCCTGACCAATGACACAGAGAGTATCTCAGAGATGTTCTCAGGAATCCTATCCAGCTTTATTTCAGCCCTCTTTGTCATCGTGGTTACTCTCTATACCATGTTTGCCCTGGACTGGAAATTGACCTCCATGCTGGTACTTTTCCTGCCCGTCATCTTCATCCTGGTCAATCTTTACCGCAAAAAATCCGCTCCTGTCGTCGCTAAGACACGCAGTCTCCTCAGCAACATCAACAGCAAGCTAGCAGAGTCTATCGAGGGCATCCGGATTATTCAGGCCTTTTCTCAGGAAAAACGTCTAACTGAGGAATTTGAGGCTATCAACCAGGAACACCTGGCCTATGCTAGCAAGTCTATGGCCCTGGACAGTCTCTTCCTCCGTCCTGCCCTATCGCTGATTAAGATTTTGACCTATGCCCTGCTGATTAGCTACTTCGGCTTGGACTGGTCAGACGCTACTGTATCTGCTGGGATGATTTACGCCTTCATCCAATATGCTAACCGCCTCTTCGACCCGCTTTTGGAGGTCACCCAGCATTTCTCTACCCTGCAAACCTCCATGGTTTCGGCCGGTCGTGTCTTTACCCTTATGGACCAGACCATTGAGGAACCCCAGCAGGTTGACCAGGGAGCCTGTATCAGCCAGGGAGATATCGTTTTTGAGGACGTTTCCTTCTCCTACGACGGCAAACGGAAAATCCTTGACAAGGTTTCTTTTCAGGTCAAGAAAGGCCAGACTATCGCCTTTGTCGGCGCGACCGGTTCTGGAAAATCGTCTATTATCAACGTCTTCATGCGTTTTTACGAATTTGAATCCGGGCGGGTTCTGATTGACGGTCAGGATATCCGAACCTTCCCTGCCCAGGAATTGCGGTCAAATATCGGTCTGGTCTTGCAGGACCCCTTCCTCTATCACGGAACCATTGCCTCCAATATCCAGATGTACCAGGATATCAGTAGAGAGCAGGTCGAGGAGGCAGCCCGTTTTGTGGACGCTGCTCCCTTTATCGAAAAATTACCAGACGGCTATGACCACCTGGTTACCGAAAAAGGTTCCGCCTTCTCAACTGGACAACGTCAATTGCTGGCCTTTGCTCGCACCATGGCCAGCCAGCCTAAAATCCTGATTTTAGATGAGGCCACAGCCAATATTGACTCCGAAACCGAGCAAACTGTCCAGTATTCCCTGGAAAAAATGCGACAAGGACGGACAACCATTGCCATCGCCCACCGCCTATCCACCATCCAAGATGCCGATTGCATCTATGTCTTGGACAAGGGCAAGATTATCGAGTCGGGCAACCACGAACAACTCTTGGCCATGAAAGGCACCTACCAACGCATGTACCAATTGCAAGCAGGCCAATTGGCAGAGTAAAGATTGTAAAAGGAGCACCTCAGCCAGGTGCTCCTCTTTCTATTCTATTATATTCCATAAAAATCAATCTAGCCTATCTCCCTCCGAGTCTTTCAGTCACCAAGGCTCTCGACAAGGATAAGATGATTTTCTAAGAGTATTATTTTTCTGCTGACCGTCTTGCATAGGCCGTCCAGTCAATACCACGTGCCTGACACCAATTCTGCACAGCCGGTGCTAGAATCAGGTCGGTCTTTCTCAAGTCTGCCACAGTTTTAGCACCCAGCATGGTCATGATTTCCGCAATCTGTGTCTGGTAGCGGTCGATAGCCTGCATGGCCTCTTCCAGGCGGTCTGCCTTGCCGTCTTTTACAAATTGCAGGAAGTGATTGGACATCCCGACCAGGTCAGCACCAAGGGCTAGGGCTTTGACAATATCTAGCGGATTTTTAATACCACCTGAGGCGATGACCTGAGGACGACGGTCAGCCGGCAGAGACATGACCTCCACCAGAGATACCACCGTCGATTGGCCCCAACCCTCCAGGTAGTCGTAATCATGAAAGGCCCGACGGGCATTCTCAATCTTGGCAAAATCCGTCCCACCAGTCCCCGAAATATCAACTGTCTGGACACCAACCGAGGCCAATTTTGCCACCGTTTCCCGGCTCATACCAAAGCCAACTTCCTTGGCAATGACAGGCACATCCAGCTCTCGCACCAGGATCTCGATATTCTTCAACCACATAGAGAAATCTCGGTCCCCCTCTGGCATAACAATCTCCTGAGGAGCATTGACATGAATCTGAATGGCATTGGCCTCCAGCAAATCTACAGCCCGCTTGGCATTGTCCACATCGTGGTGGGCACCTAAGTTAGCAAAAATGATTCCGTGAGGATTTTCTCGACGCATGACAGAAAAGGTCTCCGCCACAGAAGGATCCTTAATGGCCGCACTAACAGAGCCCGACGCCAGCGGAATCTTCCCAAAGCACCCCAAAATCCCCAGCATTTGATTGATTTTCCCAGTCCTTTCACTTCCGCCAGTCATGGCATTGATGAAAAATGGGTGGGCAAAATCCAAACCAGCCACACTGGTTGCAAGGGACACATCCTCCAGCTTAAGCTCTGGCAAAGAATGGTGCACAAAACGAGTCTGGGCAAAGTCCGACGCCGACTGACTACTATACTGCTGGTTGGCCAGCCCCACATGCTGGTCCTTACGATCCAAGCCAAATTGTCCAAAATAATACATAAAATCTCCTTATTCACGCATGGCGATGTTTAGTTGGAGTGGAAGAATCCCGGCTTGTCGCCAAGCCATCTCAATGATCTCTTTTTGTTCCCTACTGTCTACCAGGCAGATGCCGCAGTCACCTCCACCTGCACCTGAGGATTTGGCCACCGCCCCATAAGCCTGGGCCCGATTAGCCAGTTGACTCAGTATAGGCGTCTCGATGACCAGGCCCATATCAGCCGAAAAATCCTGCAAGAGCCTGCGATTTTCTGCCACAGCCTGCTTGACCGCTGCCACTTGTCCTGTCTGACAGGCCAGGATAAACTGCTCCACACAGGCCTTTGAGTCGGCCAGAAACTGGCTATGGATACGATCCTTCTGCTCCTGGCTTTTCTGACTTTCCAGCTGCTGGACCAAACTGTCAGTCGAGGCCGCCGACCCCGTCCAACCAACCAGGAGTTGCAGGGGAGCGGGTAGCTGGATGGATTCAATCTTCAGGCCCAGCCAATCAGAGACTAACAAGTCCTCCAAGGACTGCTCTACCATTGCCTGCAAAAGCCAAGCCCGGTCCAAAGAATGGTAGGCCACAAGTCCCCCAAAGCTAGAAGCTGCCAGGTCACCAAAGGAACCGGTCATGCCCAGTTGGGTCTGGGCCAGGGCAGCCAACTTGTAGACCAAGAGGGGCTCAGCTGACTGTTGGTAATAGGCCAAAACCGCCTTGACCGTCGCCACCGTAACCGCACCTGAAGAACCCAGTCCGTACTTGGTACCTGATACCTGGTCGTCCAGGTCTGACTGGATGCCTAGGGCATAAGCTCCTTGACAGGTCAAGCCCTTGGTCCGCAGATAAACCTCGGTCACCTGCATGGCCATCGTAATCAGTGGATAGGGATTTTCCCCATGGGTAACAATAGTCGCTCCCTGACGGCTCCAAGGCAGATAGAGGTCTGCCTGCTGGCTAGAATGAATACTGGCCTGGTCTGACGTTTGAACGGTCACGGTCAGATACTGGTCCACTGCCGCAATGACAGCTGGCTGACCAGCCTCGACCACCGCATATTCCCCTGCCAGAAAGAGCTTGCCTGGTGCTTGTACTTGTACCTGCATCCTAAGACCTCTCTTCAAATGCCTGCTGGGAGCCTTGCCAGTCCTCATCTGTCAGAACATAGGCCGCAGGACCTGGTAGGCTGGTAATGATTTTTTCTTTGGGGAGGTACTGAGATAGGCCATCGACCAGCTCTGCCATTTGACTGGCTCTGCAAAGAACCTTGACATTTGGTCCCGCATCCATGGTCATGTAGGCTGATAGGCCGCTTTCCTCACGGACCTGACGAACAGCCTCCTGGGCCAGCAAACTATCTGCCGACCAATAGGTAAACGGCGGATTGGCAGACAGGGTGGTAGCATGCATCTTCATGCCATTATGCTCGGTAATCTGACCGACCTGTTCAAAATCCCGGTCCGCAATAGCCTGCTTAATAGCCTGCAAATCTTCCTTGGCGGTGTTCACCCAGGCCTGGTAAAAGGGGGACGTTGCGACCGTATGGTCCATGCCTTCACGGCTGGCAATCTTTTTCTGACCTGTATTGACCGCAAGAACAATCATGCCAATATCCCAGTCCGCATCATCGATGGGATGGGCCATAGAATCTGCCGAACCTGTCCCCATATCCCACTCAACAAAACCTCCGAAAAGGCTACGGGTGCTGGAGCCTGAACCACGACGGGCAAGGGTTGACAATTCCTCTCGACTCAAATTCAGACCTAGAGCTGTCGCGGTAGCCAAGGTCAGGGCCGCAAAGGCTGAGGCTGAGCTGGCTAATCCTGCCGCAGTCGGAACAAAATTGAGACTTTCCACTCGGGCAAAAGTCCTCTCACCTATATATTCGCAAAATAAATCCAAAAATCGCGAAATTTTTAAAATTTCTTTTGAATCTTGCAAAATTCCATTTAAATAAAACTCATCAGCCGTCAAATCGCTGTCAAAAATCACCTTGGTATCTGTGTAAAAGGCATCCAGGGTCAGTGACAGGCTGGAGTTCATGGGCAAGAAGAGTTGTTTGTCTCGCTTACCCCAGTATTTGATCAGGGCGATATTGGTATGGGCACGGGCAATGCCGATTTTCTGGCTCATCTTATTCTCCTAAGTATTGGATCCAGGTTTGCTTGGCACCTGCTTGGGCGAGGATGCAGGCCAATTCCTGGGCTTTTTGTTCTGTTTTTACAAGGGCAATCATACAGCCGCCACGGCCACCTCCGGTCAGCTTGGCTCCTAGAGCTCCATGGGTCTGGGCTAGGCTGACCAGTTTATCTAGGCTGGGGTCTGACACGCCTAATTTTTGTAAGAGGACATGGGCTCGACTCATCTTTTGACCTAGAAGCTCTGCCTGATCATGGGCTAAATCCTCTCGAGCAGCCTGGGTTAAAGAACCTAGTTCTTCCACTAGCTGAACGGCCTTTGGCTCATTTTCCAAAAGAGTCGCAACATCAAGGATAGCCTCAAGGGTATTTCCGGTAACGCCGGTGTCAGCCACGACCAAATAGGCATGGAGGTTGAGGGTCAAAGGTTGGATGGGCTGGTTTTTGACGAAATAAATGGGGAACTTGCCGCTAGTCGTCGCTGCATCAATTCCTGAGGGGTTACCGTGGGCAATCTTTTCCGAGGACTGGACGATGTCCCAGAGCTCGCTGTCGGTCAGCTCCTTTTGGTAGTAGGCAAAGAGGGCGCGTGCCACCGCTACTGCCACTGCGGCACTGGAGCCCATGCCCCGCTCTGCTGGTATAGTGGAACTAATCTGGATATGAATGGCCGGGTCGGTCGGTGCTCCGATGCGGTAGAGGGAAAAGCGAATGGCGTGCTTAAGACTCTCCCAAATCTTGGGCATCTTGTGGACAAATCCCTGATAAAAATCACAGGTCACGGTTAGAGCAGTCCCTTGGGCCGCAACGGTCGCAGTAATCTGGACAGCAGAAAAAGGCATGGCAATGGCCGGCTGACCGTACACCACCGCATGCTCTCCCATTAAAATAATCTTTCCTGCCGAAGCTCCTACTGCTGTCATATCTGCCTCCTTGTCAATCAGCTCTATTATACCACTTTTTTAAATCAATAGAAAATGTGAAAACAGCCGACCATCGCCGACTGTTTTCCAGGAGATTATATGAAAAAGATTTCGCTATTTCTAGCTTGACTATAGTATACCCCTTCAAGCTTAAAGAAAGCTAAAGCCATTTTTTATAACAAATATACAAAAATCCAGCCCGAAAGGCATTGTCCAGGATAGTCGCAATCCAAATGGCATCTAATCCTAGCTTGAAAACCTTGAACAAGATTAGGGCGCCAAGTATCCGCACCAGCCACATGCCGAGACTAGTGGCAAAAAATGGGAGCTTGGCATTGCCCAATCCCTGACAAAGAGCCGTCAGAATCAGAGTAGCCGCCGTAACCGGCACACCGAGCAGGGAATAAAACAAGACAGTCTGACTGGCTTCCGCCACTAGAATGTCTTCGGTATAGAGTCTAGTAAGCTGCGGGCCAAATAAATAGGCTAATCCAGCAACCAAAACCATACAGCCGACGGACAAGAACAAACCTGCTTGCAACAATTGAGCAACCTGTGTCTTATCCTTACGGTATCTAGCCGTCAAGATGACCAGGGCCGTCGCCAGTCCCATGGCTGGTATGTAGTTAAACTGGGTCAGGGTTTCCCCGATAGCATTTCCCGCTAGAACAGCCGTCCCCAGACTGACAATAAGGCTGACCACCACGACATCCCCCGCCCGCATCATCAGCCTTTCTCCAGCAGCGGGTAGGGCAAGTCTGACCAAATCCTTATCCATGGATCAGGTCCATTCTGCCAGGGGAACTGGCAACTGCGACCAAAGGAGCAGGCAACCTATGAGACGAGATAGAACTGTTCCGACAGCAATTCCAGCCACGCCGGCATGGAGCACAAAAACGGCGAAAGCGGAGAGCAGGATGTTGAGGAGATTGCTCAAGAGGCTGACATACATGGGGAGGGCAGGCCTACCAAGAGACCTGAGAATGGCGCTGAGGCTGGTCATAAGACCTAGAAAAACGACAGCACCGCCGACTAGGATCAAATAGAGACCGCCCGTTTCTACGACCGCTGCCTCTACTCCCAATAGAGCCAGCAAGCTAGGGCCTGCCAAAATAGCGACTAAACCCAAAATACCGCTGACAAGTAGGGTCAATTTGAGACTTTCCGTCATCCTGGTTCCGACCACTTGCTCACCTTGGTTGCTGGATTGGGCCAGACGTGCAGAAATAGCAGCAGCCAGGGCGATGAAAAGGGCCTGGTAAATAGCCAGAATATTGTTGGCGACGGAAACACCTGACAGGGCAACCATCCCCAGACCTGCCACCAGGTAGGAATCTACCATTCCCATCAGCATCTGCAGGACATTTTCTCCCATGGCAGGTAGGGCAATAGAGATTATTTCTTTATAAATTTTTTTCATAAGGCATAGAAAAAGGGAGTGGGCAAGAACTCGACAAAGCTAAGAAGAGTTCGTCTGCCCACCCCCGCACAGCTCCAACGGTTTGGGGAACCTTTGGAGGTTGAAAATAGAGCGAACAAAGTTCGCATCATTCATTAGGTCTGATCCGGAGCGTAAAACGCGAACGAAATGAGGTTTGCTACGCAATCCTTATTTCCAACCTTTCACAGTTCCCCAAACTGTGAAAGCCAATCAACCACTGCGCTGAGATGTTGACATGAACTATAAAAATCGAGTCTAGGCTTTTGCCCACTCCTTGAATATTCCAATTATACTCCCAAATAACGCTCGACTTCGACCTGCATATCCGCTGCTGCAACGATTGTTGTGTGGCGGACAGGAGCTATTTCTAAGCCGTCCACCGCCGGTGGCAAGGCAACACCTGAAATTTCATGGAGTTTAGCCAGCGCCTCAAAGTCTGATAGACCTGTTTCCCCTGTCACAGACTGGACTGCCACAACTGGGAACTTGTAAGGACTAGCTGTAGAGGCGATAACTGTCGGTGTCTGGTCGCCTGTTTTCTCCACATACTTCTTATAGACAGCGGAGGCAACAGCCGTGTGTGGGTCCTCGATATAGTCTGACTCTTCATAAACACGCTTGATTTCCGTCGCTGTCTCCTCTTCCGTCGCAAAGGCGGCATCAAAGAGAGATAGGATAGACGCGTCAGCCCCTTGGATGTCATACTGGCCATCTGTAGCCAAACGATCCATAAGCTCAGCTGTTTTTGCTGCATCATTTCCAAAGAGATGGAAAATCAGGCGCTCCAAGTTAGACGATACCAGGATGTCCATGGACGGGCTAGTCGTCACGCGGAAGGTGCGTTTCTTGTCGTAAACACCGGTCGTGAAGAAATCAGTCAGGACATTGTTGTCGTTGGACGCACAAATCAGTTTGTTAATCGGCAGGCCAATTTGCTGGGCATAGTAGGCAGCCAGGATGTTTCCGAAGTTACCAGTCGGTACAGTAAAGTTGACCTTGTCGCCAGCCGCAATCTCGCCAGTCTTGACCAGCTGAGCGTAGGCGTAGACATAGTAGACAATCTGTGGCACCAGACGGCCGATGTTCATAGAGTTGGCTGATGAAAATTGTAGTTTCTTTGCTGCCAATTTTTCACGCAAGTCCACATCGTTGAACATGTATTTGACCGCTGTTTGGGCATCATCAAAATTACCGTCAATAGCTACAACATGAGTATTATCACCAGTCTGGGTCGTCATCTGCAGCTCTTGCACCTTGGAAACACCGTCACGTGGATAAAAGACCACGATACGGGTGCCAGGCACATCCGCAAAACCTGCCATGGCCGCCTTCCCAGTATCGCCAGAAGTCGCGGTCAGGATGACAATTTCATTTTCCAGACCATGCTTTTTGGCGGCCGTCGTCATCAGATAAGGCAGGATAGACAGAGCCATATCCTTAAAGGCAATGGTCGAACCACGGAAGAGCTCCAGGTTGTATTGGCCCTTTAGTTTTACCACTGGGGCAATGGCTGGTGTGTCAAACTTGCTGTCGTAGGCATTGGTGATACAGTAATCCAGCTCATCTGCGGTAAAATCATCCAAGAAAGCCGACAAAATCAGCTCAGCCACTTCTTGGTAGGAAGCGTCCTTGAGCTGGTCAAAATTCAAGTCAACTGCTGGTGCAGAAAGCGGTGTAAAGAGACCACCGTCTGTCGCCAAGCCCTGCAAAATCGCCTGACTAGCAGATACAGTATTTTTGGCATCGCGTGTTGATTGATAAACTAGTGTCATGGTATCCCTCGTAAAAATCTATTTTTTCTATTCTACCATAAATTGACAGAAAATTGGAAAGATTTGAGAAAAAACCGAACAGCGGTTCGGTTTTCAGGCTTTATTTGTCCTTCAACAAGGCCAAGCCTCCGAAGAAAGACCAGTTGAGGAGGGACAGATAGGCTAGCCCTCTCAAAAGTCGAAGGCTGCTGAGCGTGTCAAAATCGATACCATCTTTAACAGCCAGCAGCCAGTCCCCAGCAAATAAAAGATAAAGTGCCCCAAGACAAGCTACGGCAATTAAAATAAAACCAAGTTGCTTCTTCATATCCTTCCCCTCCTATCCTGCCTTATAAAATGGCTTCCGCAATCAAGCGGTCAAAGCGTCTGATATCAATTCCTTTTTTCAGATTTATCTTGATATGACCTGCCCTAGTCCAGAGTTCAACTTCCGCATTGAAATCTAGGAATTTTCCTGCATTTTCCGTTGACCACATATTGATAGAACTGTAAGGGAGCGAGTACATCTCTACTTTTTTACCCGTTAGCCCCTGTGCATCACGGACAATCAAGCGACGATTGGTAAAAATAGCACTGTCTCGTATGGTTGCATAGGCAGCCTTGGGCTCCTCACCCGGCAATAAAATCTCAAAAACATCAGCTGGCACTGGACATTCACGGACAAAAGTCCAGGCTAAAGGGGTTAATTCTGCCATAGGAGGCCTCCTTGTTTTTATTTTAGTATATCATGATATAAATACTTCCTCAATAACCAAAAACACCAGCCTACCTTGTGTAAACTGGTGTTTGAGAAAGTTTTGGAGGCTGGTCCATTTGTTTATACAACGGTTGTTGAGGAACGATTTTCTAAACGAACCTAGATAGATTACCGAAACCGTTCTAGCCCTAAGTCTTTCTAGGCAGATAGACGAAGACTAAGCCTATTCAGTTTTGAAATCAGTTTTTCCTAAGAGAATCTAGGCGGCGAAGGTGACGGTTGAATTCAAGTTCACCTAGTCAACAACGAAGATATCCCAAATCATCAAGGAATGATTTTCTAAATGAGGCGAGGCAAAGCGACGCAGGCGTAACTGAAGTTAGGCAAGGAGCTTTAACGACGGATCATGACGAAAATCATTACTTGATGCGACCTGGACGTTCTTTGTAGCCGTAATACGCATCTTCGATGATTTCTTGCATATGGTCAACCATGGCCAAGCGTGGGTTAGCAGGTGTACATTGGTCTTCATAAGCAAGCAGCGCCAATTCACGAGAGTACTCTTTGAGTTCTTTCTCATCAACACCTTGGTCTTTCAAGTTCATTTGGATACCGATACGCTCACCCAATTCGTAAACTGCTTTCGCGTAAGATGCCACACCTTCTTCTGGTGTTGAAGCTGGAAGTCCAAGCATTTTAGCGATGTCTTGATACTTCTCGTCCGCACGGTAGTAGTTGTACTTAGGCCATGTAGCGGTCTTAGCTGGACGAGTACCGTTGTAACGGATAACGTATGGAAGCAAGATAGCGTTGGTACGACCGTGAACAGTGTGGAAACGTCCGCCAAGTTTGTGGGCCATTGAGTGAGAAATACCGAGGAAGGCGTTGGCAAAGGCCATACCTGCCATTGTTGAGGCGTTATGCATTTTCTCACGAGATTCCCAATCTGCTTCTTTGACAGATTTTTCAAGGTTTTCAAAGACCAACTTGATGGCTTGAAGAGCCAAACCGTCTGTGTAGTCATTGGCAACTGTTGATACGTATGCTTCTGTTGCGTGAGTCAATACGTCCATACCTGTATCTGCTGCTACAAAGTCAGGCACACTCATAACGAATGCTGGGTCAACAATGGCAATGGTTGGTGTCAATGAGTAGTCAGCAAGTGGGTATTTACGGTTGTTTTTCTTATCAGAAATAACGGCAAATGGCGTAACTTCTGAACCGGTACCAGATGTGGTTGGGATACCAACATATTTTGCTTTTTCACCCAATTCTGGGAATTTGAAGGCACGTTTGCGGATGTCCATGAATTTTTGAACAAGATCACGGAAGTCCACTTGTGGTTGCTCGTAGAAGAGCCACATGATTTTCGCAGCATCCATTACAGAACCACCACCGATAGCGATGATTGTATCTGGTTTGAAGGCTTTCATGGCCTCTGCACCGCGTTCAACTGTTGTGATATCTGGATCTGGTTCGATGTCTGAGAAGACAGTGTACATGACTTTGTTTGAGCGAAGTTGCAATTGTTCAATTACACGTTGAACAAATCCAAGTTTCACAACGACTTCATCAGCTACGATCATGACTTTCTCAACATTTGCCATTACTTGCAAGTATTGAATGGAGTCACGTTCGAAGTAAATTTTTGATGGAACTTTAAACCATTGCATATTATTTCTCCGTCTTCCTACTTTCTTGATGTTGAGCAAGTTAAGAGCACTTACATTGTCACTCACAGAGTTGCGTCCATAAGAACCACATCCCAAGGTAAGAGATGGAAGGAAGGAATTGTAAACATCACCAATACCACCGAAGGTTGATGGAGAGTTCCAGATAACACGGATAGCTTTTACACGCGTACCGAACTCTTTTGCCAAATCTGCATCCGCTGTGTGGATAGCTGCTGAGTGTCCAAGACCATGGAATTCAACCATTTGACGTGCTGCTTCCAGACCTTCTTCACGACCTTCTACTTTCAAGACAGCGATAACTGGTGACAATTTTTCACGTGTCAATGGCTCTTTTTCACCGATTTCAGCCACTTCAGCCGCCAAGATGTTGGTCCCTTCTGGTACTTTGAAGCCAGCTTGCTCTGCAATCCATGCAGCTGGACGACCTACGATGTCCGCATTCAATTTTCCTTCTGCACAGTTTTTGCTGTTAGCCTTCACGCCAAAGCAGAATTCTTCCAGAAGGGCTTTTTCTTTCTTATTAACAAAGTAAGTGTGGTAAGACTTGAACTCTTCTACAAAATCGTCATAGATGTCCTTGTCCACAATAACCGCTTGCTCTGATGCACAGACCATACCGTTATCAAATGACTTAGACATAACGATGTCATGTGCTGCTTGGCGGATATTTGCTGATTTTTCAACATAGGCAGGAACGTTACCCGCACCTACTCCAAGTGCTGGTTTGCCGCAAGAGTAAGCTGCACGCACCATTGCGTTACCACCTGTCGCAAGAATTGTTGCGATACCGTCGTGCTTCATCAACTCTGAAGTTGCTTCCATCGATGGTTTTGTAATCCATTGGATACAGTTTTCAGGTGCACCTGCTGCTACAGCTGCTTCATAGACAACACGGGCCGCGTGTGCTGATGATTCTTGTGCAGATGGGTGGAAGGCAAAGACGATTGGGTTACGTGTTTTAAGAGCAATCAATGATTTGAAGATGGCTGTTGAAGTTGGGTTGGTTGTTGGAGTAACCCCACAGATAACCCCCACTGGCTCAGCAATCAAGGTCAAACCAGTTACTTCGTCGTCTTCAATCACGCCAACAGTTTTGACACCACGCATGTTGTTCACAACGTGTTCGCAGGCGAAGAGGTTTTTAGTCGCCTTGTCTTCAAAGACACCGCGACCAGTTTCTTCATGGGCATGCATAGCCAAGACGCCGTGTTGATCCAAGGCAGCTACTGACGCTTTCGCAACGATGTAGTCAACCTGCTCTTGATTGAGAAGACGAAATTCTTCCAGAGCCACAAGCCCTTTTTGTACAAGCTCATCAACGTGTGCACGAGCTTCTGCCAATTTTTCTTCTGGTGATACTACTTTTTTATCAGCCATGATATTCCTCCAAAAATTCCGTTAATCATTTTGTTAACTTTTTCACAATGTTATTGTACACTAAGTTTTTTGGTTTGTAAAGTCTTTTTGTTAAATTTTTCACAAGTTTTTTAAAAAATTTTTGAAATAGTAAAGAAGGACAAATTATTTCTGGCTGGACATTTAATTGAGCAATAAAAAGAGCCAGGCAACTAAGCCAAGCTCTTCATCTAAAATCTTTCTTAATCGTGCTAAAAGCCGTCTTGTTCTTCTTTATTTTTTAACAGTGTGACTTTAGAAGATGCGGAATGGCACCGGTTCTTCTGCTTCGTAGCGTTCTTTGAAGGCTGCGATTTCTTCTTCAGAAGCGAGAGCTGGGTCCAACTTCATGGCCTCTACTGGTATTGGACGTTCTTTGGTAATTTTGGCATCAATGACGACCGTTTTACCGTTTTTATTGTCCTCAACCGCCTTGCACATGACTTCGTCCACCCCCTCAATGCGATGAACAGTGTAACCAACGGCACCTTGGGCTTCACCAATTTTGGCATAATCAACATCAATAAAGTCTGTACCGAAGAGGTGTTTGTTGGTGTCCTTGTATTTATTCTTACTATATCCGTACTCTGTATTAGCAAAGACAATATTGATGACCGGAAGGTCGTACTGAACATTGGTCACGACATCTGGATAGGACATGTTGAAGGCTCCGTCAAAGAATTCGGCATTTTCCCAGAGGACGTTTACAAAGACCAAAAGGTGACGGGGACTGACGACAAGCAGAGCCTTACCGTTGGCAATAAAGACAGCAAAAATAAATTGACCATCACCGCCACAAACGGTACAATCAATCTTGGAAAGAAAATAATTTCCTAATGAATAAAGGAGGTAAAGTCTTTTAGTTTACTTTTAGTACTAGGCAGCGAGGTGTAGGCATAACTGGGGTTAGGCAAACCGAGCTAACGAAGGAATAAAAGAAAAACTAAATGACGTTAATAAGATGAAAACACAAGCACTAACCCTACTAGACGAACGTGGCGTACCACTCGAGCGCATTGCAGAATTGGTCATGCACCTGCAAAACAAATACATTCCTGACTTGGAATTTGTGGAGTGTTTGGAAAATGTTCAGGCCGTCCTAGAAAAACGCGAGGTACAAAATGCTATCGTGACGGGGATTGAAATAGACAAATTGGCTGAACAGGGCTTGGTATCCCAACCCCTTCAATCCATCCTCATGAATGACGAAGGACTCTACGGAATTGATGAAATCCTCGGTCTCTCCATCGTCAATCTCTACGGGACTATCGGTTTTACCAACTATGGCTTTCTGGACAAGTCCAAGCCCGGCATCATCTCTGAGCTCAATAGCAAAGACGGCCAGCATTGCCATACCTTCCTAGACGACATTGTCTGTGCCATTGCTGCGGCAGCGGCCAGTCGGATTGCCCACAACGACCCCGATAAAAGTGCTATTACCAATCAAAATTAACTGAAAAACCAACTGTTCACATGAAGCAGTTGGTTTTTAGTATTATTCATCTTTTTGATTATAAATCAAGAGACCTAATCCCATGAAGCCTACTAAGAAGAGGCTCAGCATCCAAACTTGATGACTGCTATTTCCAACCATTGAAATGGTTTGACGAAGGCCTGAAACAGAATAGGTCATTGGAAGATAAGGCTGAATGACTTGGAAGAATCGTGGGCTAAGTTCGATTGGGTAGGTACCTGCGCTTGATCCAAGCTCTAGTAACAAGAGAATTAAGCTGGCAAAGGATCCGAAACGATCGTTCCACCCCACCAGGGCTGTAACGAGTGCCATAAAGGTCCATGAGGCTAAGAGGATTAATCCCAAGGTTGCCATAGGATGAGCTGGATCGATTCCAATCAAGCGAAGAACACCGTACAGAATCACTGCTGCTAGGCTGGCTATCGTACCATTCAGTAACAATTTCCCTTTAGCCCAATCCCAACGATTCTTGTAGGAACGATTATCAAGATGTTTAACGAAAATAACATTCGCTGATAAGGCTACAACCATTAGTGCGACAGATACCATATAAGGAGCCATTCCGACACCGTTGGTCTTCACATCATCTTGGTCGCTGTGTTCCAAGGTGACTGGTTGAGAAACTGCTTGTGCATTTTTGTCTTCTACAGAGATGACTGATAGTTGTTGACTGGCTGAGCTGAGTGAATTTGTTAGGGTTTCACTACCTGTACGAAGACTGGAAATACCGCTTGTCAAGGTTTGACCGCCACTAGCTAATTGATCAGCACCAGCAATCAATTGCTGACTACCAGAAGCCAGTTGTCCTGAACCGCTGACAAGTTGACTGGAGTTGGATGCTAAGGTTGCCAATCCTGATGTTAACTGGCTACCTCCTGATTGGATGCTACTATTATTCGCCGCCAACTGAGCTCCGCCCTCTGCTAGTTGGGCAACACCTGCGGTATAGGCTGTCACCCCTGACATGAGTTGACTAGCTCCACTTGATAATTGTGTTTGAAGTTGACTCACACCACTCGTCAAGGTTTGAGTTCCTGGTAGAACTTGCTGATTCAAGGCGGTGTTGACCTGACTCAAGCCACTTGATAGGTTTTCAATGGCTGTTGTAGCACCTGGCAATGCTTGATTGGCAGCCGTGTTGATCTGACCGACAGCTGATTGTAGCTGGCTCATTTGTGTTGCCATGCCAGAAAGACTTTGTAGGCTAGATAAGGCTTGACTCAGTTGAGATAATTGACCCAAAATCGTTTGAGCTGCTGTCATTGTTGTCGAAGGTGAATTTTGGAGAGCTCCAACCAATTCAGCTTGCTGAGCTGCTGTCAAGTTCTGATAGGTAGCCGTTGCTTGCAAGGCTGCAATGCTGGCTGTTTTATCAGCTTGGGCTGCAGTCAACAATCCTTGAGCTTGAGCCCCCATCTCTGTCAAGAGGCTAGATAGAGTAGAGGTATCTACTGCAAGTCCTCCGATACTTGATAGGCTATCATTTAATTGATTGATGGCCGCCTGCAACTGAGGAAGCCCTGTCAATAAGGCCTGTATCTGACTAGACTGTTCAGCAGACAAACTAGTTGAACTAGCGAGTTGCTCCAAGCCTGCCTGCAATTGATTGGCTCCTGTTACCAGTTGTTCAACCTGACTAGCTCCTGATTGTAATTGTCCCACCCCAGCGATGAGCTGAGCGGAATTGGCATTTAATTGCTCCGCACCTGAAGCAAGACTAGCTACCCCATTTGTGTAGGTCGTTAAGCCGCTGGAAAGTGTTTGACTTCCTGAAGCAGCCTGATTGACTCCATCTGTGTAAGACACAACTCCAGTGGCCAATTGGTTTGCTCCTGTCACAAGTGATTGTCCTGATGAAGATAAGGTAGATAGGCCTGATGATAGAGTCTGACTTCCGGTTTCTAATTGACTAGCTCCATCTGTCAATTGTTGACTTCCATCTGCCGCCTCAACCATACCCGCTTGAATCTCTCCCATGCTATCAAAAACAGCAGAGGTATATGTTTCAGTAATCGTCTCTGAAACAGATGTCTTTAATTTCTCCATAGCTGATTCGCCCATCTTAGAAGCGACAAAGCTGTGACCTTTAGAGGTTTGGTAAGAAATTGTTAGTGGTTCAGGCTGATCCGTCAAGAGACTGGATGCTTTTTCTGATAAATCTTCTGGTAGGGTGATGACCATGTAATAGTCCCCTTCTTCCAAACCTTTTTCCGCATCTTTTTCTGATACAAAGTGGAAATCCAGGCTCTTGCTCTCTTTCATATTATCTACCATATCATCACCAATGGTGAGGGTTTTATCTTGAAAGCTCGCCGACTGGTCTTGATTGACAACTGCCACAGGCAACTGGTCTAGTCGGCCGTAAGGGTCCCACATAGAGGTTAGGAAACTAATGTTATATAAGGCTGGGACACAGGAAACACCGAGAATGGTGATCAAGGTCATTGGTTTTTTGAAAAAATTCTTTACTTTTTCTGACATAATAACTCCTTTAGACATCCTGTCCAAAAACTGATAAAATACATTATACAAGTATCATTTTCAAAATCAAGTAGAAAGAATCGTTTTTAGACAATGTCTCTAAAAATGTTCAAAAGGAGAAAATATGGGAACAGATAATCGAAAAGAACGAACTCGTCAAGCCATTTTAGAAGCAATGGTGACTTGCTTAGAAACTCAAGGATTTAATGAGATTACAACCACCCATCTCGCTCAGACAGCAGGAATTAGTCGCTCTAGTTTTTATACCCATTATAAGGATAAATATGAATTGATTGACTCCTACCAACAAGGCTTATTTCTCAAGTTAGAGACCATATTTGATCACTATGATGGAAATCGACAGTCCTCTTGCTTAGAAATTTTTGAACTACTCTACCGTGAAGAATTACTGTCATCCTTATTGACCCATAACGGAACTCAAGAAATCCAAAATTTCCTTATCAACAAAGTTAGATTATTGATTGCAAACGATTTAGCTGAGCGTTTGGAAAAAGAAGATTTATCACCACTTGAAAGAGAGTACCGAAGCATTTATTTTTCACATGCATTCTTTGGAATCATTCAAGTATGGATAAAAAATGGGAAGCAAGAATCTCCTCAATATATGACCGATTTTTTCTTGAAAATGCTACCGCGAGAATGAAGAAAAGCCACTCATTTGACTGGCTTTTTAGTGTGTTTGTAAAAATTCTTCGATAACCTGCAAGACGCCACTGTCCAAATGGCTGGGAGCGCGATATTTGGCAACGGCCTTGACCCTGTCCGTCGCATTTTCCATAGCGTAGGAATAACCTGCCTGCGCCAGCATCTCAAGGTCATTGTCAGAATCGCCGAAAGCCATGACCTGAGCCATTGTAATGCCCAACGGTTGGATGACCTGCTCGATGCCCCAAGCCTTGTGAATACCAACTGGCAGGATGTCAATAGAGCCATAACCGCTGGTCACAGCCGTCAACCTACCCTCAAATGCCCGATTAAAGGTTGAGGTCAGAACCTCGACCTTACCTTCCTCCACCCAAATGCCAGCCTTGTAGATAGGCTGTTCAGCTGGCAACTGGCTCAAATCCGCTAGGAAGGTCACCTTGTCCAAGAAAGCCTGCATTTGCTCTGGAGCAATCGGCAAATCAGAACCTGCGAAGGGCTGATTGGCCCCCTCCTGCATAAAAATGGTCTGATCATTGGCCAGCATCAAGCACACCTCTCCCCAACTACCTCTAAAGTAGTCCAGAATAGCTGCCACCAGGTCCCGGTCCAACATATGCCGCACCCTGGTTTCCCCTTTTTCAACCACACGGGCCCCGTTGTCCGATACAAAAATCAAGCGGTCCTCAAAGCCCTGACACAATTTCAAGAGCCGGTCCATACCATTGCCGCTAGCGATGACAAAGGGGATGTCACGCGCATCTAGCTGGTCCAAGATTGCTGAAAAGCGCGCTCGGTCAATCTGACCATTCCCATCTAAGAGGGTTCCATCCATATCTGTTGCTATTAGTTTTATCATACATCAATCCTTTCACTTTCAATGGAATTTCAAATCAAAGGCCCACAAGTCCAACTCAAATCAGAATTGAAACAACCGTTAAAGAAGACGCTAATGCCTTGTTTGCAAGACTGGACTTAGATATGTCCAGTGCAGTGAATATCTTCTTACGCCAATGCGTATTGCGTGGCGGTTTACCATTTTCCGTAGAGCTACCAAAGTACAATCAAGAAACCTTGGAGGCAATGGAAGAAGCACGAAAGATTTCACGTAATCCAAATGTACCAAGTTATGCAACTGTCCTAGATTTATTTAAGGCATTGGATGAAGAATAATATATCAAATAAAGTTCACGAACAAATTCAAAAAAGCTACAAGTTAATGAAGAAACGTGGATACGATCTGGGTTTGTTGGAAGAAATTATTACGAAACTAAGCCAAGGTATCCCACTTGAAGACAAACATCAAAATCATATGCTGACAGGAAATTTTTCCGGATATTATGAGTGCCATATTAAACCAGATTGGCTCCTAATCTATTTAATAGAAAATGATATTCTAAGCTTGACCTTGATTGATACTGGCACACACTCAGATTTATTTTAGTCACTCATTAGAGTGGCTGTTTTTATTTTATAACTCATTCCAACTAGTCGACTAGATAAAATCAGCCTGTATAATTTCTGAAATAGCACTGCAAAGCTGGTCAAATGTTTTTGGATAAGCATTCGAACCTTCAATTCTCAACGGCGCATTTCTTTTAAATAGAATGTCTACATACCATTGAGTGCCATCTAGAACGTATGGATTTATGTATTCTTCGTCCCACTCAAGCAGTCTACAATTTTCTAAATCGTGTTTAAATTGAGAGGCTGAAAAACTTAATTCTAGCTCACTCCTTGAATCATGGTCATCTATATGAGTATAAATAACTTCTTCATCTTCAAAATCCATTTCAACAAAATTAATCGGACCGAAATATCCTCCAATCCAAACCCTCATACATTGTATATCTTGATAGCCCCTACTCATGTTTAACTCCTTCTTATCTACAGGAATTTCAGACTATACCTATTTATCTTATAACTGTCTGGCATCGTTTTGCTGAACCTTACTTGGTCAACTGCAGATGTTCTTCATTCAGAATTTAGATAGACTCTACTATTCCTTCTCCTCAGTTACCCAATCCAAAGCCATAAATTCATTCATCTCAGAATAGGCTAAATCTACCCGCTTCTGGGTTACTGCATCCAGTTGACCATAATGCTTGCCACCCTGGACAAAATCTTCCAAAATCAGGGTTTGATAGGTATAGAGCTCGTAGCCTTCCGGTGAAAAACGTCCCTTAGGTTCCTTGCTGACCCAGGTCGGATGGGCCTGGGCTGTTTTGATGCGGGTCACACCGTCCTTCTTCTCTATCGTCACGTCCATCAGCACCCCACGCTCGGTCCACTGGGCATTGGCAACACCCGCCATGGTCTCAATCCGCTGGTTAGAAATAAAATTCCCCATAGAGTAGATGATTAACTTCTTCTCACCGTCTTTTTCAACCGTCTCAGAAGGCTCCGCTACATGGGGATGCCCGCCAAACACCAGGTCTGCTCCCCAGTTAATCATGTCATGATAGAGACTAACCTGCTCCTCCGTCGGCTCCAGCTGGTATTCGACACCCGTCTGAGGCATGACGATAGTAATGTCCGCCTCTTTCTCAGCCAGTTCAATCTCAGCCTTCATCTTCTTGCGGCCAAAATCCGACAGATAGGCATTGTATTCTTCCTGGGTCAATGATGCCTCCATCCCATTGAATCCATATGCATAGGCAAGAATTGCTACCTTGATACCATTGACATCACGAATATAAATGGGAGCTGTCGCCCGATTGCCCTCCGCATAGACACCAACTGCATCTACATTGACATTCTTAAAGGTCTCCACTGTGGAAATGAGGCCCGACAACTGCGAATCCAGAATATGATTATGGGCCAAATCCACCACATCATAGCCTGCACCACGAATATCCTTTGCCACCTGGGCCGGCGCATTAAACAAAGGATAGCCAGCCAAAGGAAAATCAGGAGAAATAGTCCCCTCAAAGTCCGCAATAGCCAAATCAGCCTGCTCAATCCAGGGTTTCACATAGGTAAAATTCTCAGAAAAATCATAGGTCCCATCCGCCTGGAGAGCACTCCAATAGAGGAGATCATGGTAAAGCAAGTCCCCATGAGCCATGATACGGGCGGTCTGCACCTCATCCTGCTTGCCTGAAAACCAAGAACCTATCCCAGATGATTGCTGGCTGGTCCTATCCGCCTTACCAAACAAGGGCAAAACATGGTCATGCACGAGAATAATGGACAGGATGACCGCAGCCAAAAGGCAGATAGACATAAATTGGCGCTTGTTTCGTGCCTTTCTAGCAAGTTTCCGACGTTCCTGTAATGATGTTCTAGACATAGAAGTCGACCTCTCTCTTTCCTATAATCCCTTTCATTATACGCCTTTTTACCTCAAAAATCCAGACAATACCTGTAGACTTTTACAAGAATTTTACACATATTTCTCCTAGATTCCCTGGCTAATCTGTCAATTTATGATAGACTGAAATAAGAATAGATTTGGAGAACACTATGCCGCAACACATACAAAACAAACAATTTTTAAAAGATGTCTTTCTCTGTTCACTAGCCTCCTACGGCGGGCCTGAAGCTCACTACGGTGTCTTTAGCAAGGAATTGATTGACAAAAAGAAGTATATCAGCCAGGAGGAGATGACGGAACTCATCGGAATTTTTTCGCTCTTTCCTGGACCTTCCAGCACACAAACCATTACTGCTATCGGCTATCGTCTAGGCGGGCCATGGATTGCCTTGGCTAGCTTTCTCATCTGGATTCTTCCTGCCTTAGTCATCATGACCAGCTTAGGAATCGGTCTGGAATGGGTAGCTCAAAACCAGGCTTGGAACAAGCTACTGATTTTCTTACCTGCCGTAGCGGTCTCCTTCATTCTCTACGCAGCCATTCAACTGACCAGGAAGGTCGTCACGTCCAAAAAAGACCTCATCCTATACATCTCTTTCTGTCTTCTGAGTTTTGTTCTTATTCCACTTTCTAGCTGGTCTATTCTCTTGCTTCTACTTGCAGGAGGTCTAGCAGGCTTGGTGCCCGTCTGGGGGCAAGCCGGACAAGAATTGCAAAATATCCCCAAAACCAGCAAGGTCAGATGGCAATTGCCAGCCACCATTATCATCCTAGCTATTCTATTTTCTGCAATGGCAAACTATTTTGGTGGCGATAGTCGCTTGTTTGCATCTATTTATCACTATGGCTATTCCATCATTGGCGGTGGACAAATCATGATTCCGCTAATGATTCAAGACCTGGTCAAACAAGAAGGCTTTCTCAGCCAGGCTGATTTTCTAGCGGGCTATAGCTTGGATCAGGCAGTTCCTGGGCCACTCTTCAGCTTTGCTTCCTTTGTCGCTGCCCGCTCTGTGACAGGAGGAATAGTGGTAAAATTCCTAGCTGGCCTATTGGGTGGAGGACTCATTTTCCTTCCTGGAATCCTGCTTGTCTATTTCGCAACCCCCCTTTGGCAGGTCTATCGTCAGTTACATTATGTTTCCTCATTCTTAAAGGGCATCTCCTGGGCGGTCGCTGCCATCATCAGCTGGACAGCTTTGAATCAGTTGCAGGGCCTATCATCAGGAGGGGAGTGCTTCATCTGTATTCTGGCAACCCTACTCCTCCTATCCAAACGCATCCCGTCTCCACTACTAGTCATCGCCGTTATGCTATTAGGATTTTTCATCGGTTAAAAGTGTTGGGTAATGACTAATTAGTGATATAATAAGAGATAGATAAAACTCGACTGGAGGTGCATGAGTCCCAAGCAGTCACGAACGGAGGTCTATTATGTTACACATTCGGTATTATCAATCACAAATTGCCCATCCATCAGAAAAGCAGTATGAAAGTCCAGAAGAATTTCTGATGCTCCAATCTCGGGAAGTTCCGCAACTACAGGATTTCTTCGTGATTGATAGTATCACCCTTGATGGCCAGGAGCTAGTGGATATGCACCAAAAAACCATCGGTGATTTGTTTAATTATTTTAACCGTAAGTAAAAGAGTTTGGAAGCCCCAAACTCTTTTACTGTTTCTTTTTTACGCTTAGTCATCCAAATGGTGCAATTCCCCACGGAAATCTTCGATGGTTTCATAGCCTTTTTCAGCCATAATGTCTCGGAGTTCTTGGGTAATGCGGTCAAAGGCTGCTAGCCCTTCTTTTTGCAGAGTTGTCCCGATTTGAACCATGCTGGCACCGCAGAGAATGTGTTCAAAGGCATCACGTCCTGTCAAGACACCACCCGTTCCCACGATTTGAATTTCTGGCTTAAGGCGTTGGTAAAAGGCATGGACGTTTGCCAAAGCAGTCGGCTTGATGTATTCGCCACCGATACCACCAAATCCATTTTTAGGCTTGATAATCACGCTCTCATCTTCTATATAAAGACCGTTGCCAATCGAATTCACACAGTTGACAAACTTGAGCGGAAATTGATTGAAAATCGCAGCAGCCTGGTCAAAATGCACAATATCAAAATAAGGTGGTAACTTGATGCCCAGCGGTTTGGTGAAATAGGCAAAGACTTCCCGTAAGATGGTTTCTGTCGTTTCAAAATCATAGGCAATTTGCGGTTTTCCCGGAACATTCGGACAAGAAAGATTGAGTTCAACTAACCCTTGAAAGGCACTATCCTGCACTTTTTTGAGAATGGTGTGGGTCTCATCTGGCGACATGCCTACTAATGAAAGAACAAAGGTGCGTTCTGGTTCTTCTTCCTGTAACTCCAAAAGATAATCCAAATAATAATCCAGGCCTTGATTGGGCAAGCCCATGGAATTAATAGACCCCAGCGGTACATTTTTGTAGCGCGGCTCTGGATTCCCCTCCCGGTATTCCAGTGTAGCGGTCTTGGTGACAAAGGTTCCTGCTGCTGAGTTTTTCACACCATCCAACTCTTCCTTGTTCATGCACCAGACACCTGCCGCATTCATCAAACAATTGTCAAAAGAAAATCCACCCAATGTCGTCGCTGTTGAAACCATTCTATAACTCCTTTTTGCGTTTTCTAGCTTGATTATACCATAGAAAACATACGGATTTTCCCTATTTACTGCCATTGTTCGGCTTTTATCAGGGAATTTTGAAAATTTTTAAAAAATTTTGCATTTTCTTCTTTACATTTAAAAATCATAGTGCTATAATAATTTTCATAAATTAAATTGTCAGACAATTTAATAAATAAAAAAGAAATCAGGTGGCCCTATGTCAAATGCAAAAGCTTATATTCAAGCTTCTTTTGAAGCAGTCAAAGCCCGCAACCCTCACGAAACAGAATTCCTCCAAGCGGTTGAAGAACTCTTCTCAACACTTGAGCCTGTTTTTGAAGCACATCCAGAATACATCGAAGAAAACATCCTGGCTCGTATCGTTGAGCCAGAACGTGTAATCAGCTTCCGTGTTCCTTGGACTGACAAAGATGGAAATGTCCAAGTTAACCGTGGCTACCGTGTTCAGTTCAACTCAGCTGTAGGTCCTTACAAGGGCGGTCTTCGCTTCCACCCAACTGTAAACCAATCCATCTTGAAGTTCCTCGGATTTGAGCAAATCTTCAAAAACGTCTTGACTGGTCTTCCAATCGGCGGTGGTAAAGGTGGATCTGACTTCGATCCGAAAGGAAAAACAGACGCTGAAATCATGCGTTTCTGCCAAAGCTTCATGACTGAATTGCAAAAACACATCGGACCATCCCTTGACGTCCCTGCTGGTGACATCGGTGTCGGTGGTCGTGAGATTGGTTACATGTACGGTCAATACAAACGTCTCCGCCAGTTTGATGCAGGTGTCTTGACTGGTAAACCTCTTGGCTTTGGTGGTTCATTGATCCGCCCAGAAGCAACTGGTTACGGTTTGGTTTACTTCACTGATAACATGTTAGCTGCAAATGGTAAATCCTTCAAAGATCAAACAGTCCTTATCTCTGGTTCTGGTAACGTTGCCCAATATGCTGTTCAAAAAGCGACTGAACTTGGTGCAAAAGTCATCTCTGTTTCAGACTCAAATGGTTACATCATTGACGAAACTGGTATTGACTTCGACCTCTTGGTGGACATCAAAGAAAAACGCCGTGCTCGTTTGACAGAATATGCTGCAGAAAAAGCAACTGCCAAGTACTTCGAAGGTTCTGTATGGAACTACGATGGCAAGGCTGACATTGCTCTTCCATGTGCGACTCAAAACGAAATCAACGGCGAGCAAGCTGCTGCCCTTGTGAAAAACGGCGTATACTGTGTGGCTGAAGGTGCCAACATGCCATCTGACCTTGATGCTATCAAAGTTTATAAAGAAAATGGCGTTCTTTACGGTCTTGCAAAAGCTGCCAATGCTGGTGGTGTAGCCGTATCTGCCCTTGAAATGAGCCAAAACAGCCTTCGCTTGTCATGGACTCGTGAGGAAGTTGACGGCCGTCTCAAAGACATCATGGCAAATATCTTCAATACAGCTAAAGAAACTGCTGAAAAATACGACCTTGGTACAGACTACCTCGCAGGTGCTAACATCGCAGCCTTTGAACAAATTGCAGATACCATGATTGCCCAAGGTTTAGTATAATCACACACATATTTCATGATAAAAACACACCACAATTGACGTGCCAATTGTGGTGTTCTTTTCTTCTAAGAGACTTCCAGACATGGAAAACCTCCAAAAATCATATTATAGATTATCAACTTATCTTGACGGGTGAAAAGCTTCCGCGAAGATTATCTGCCTATTGACTTGCAAACAAGCCAATAACTGAATTCAATTATCGACTTGTTGTAGCCAACAGGATTACCATATTTCTTCCAACCTCCCAGTCCCCAGACTGTGATAAATTTCCATTAAGAGCCGCATTTCTCTTATCAAGAATGGACCAGAGATGCAAAGGATAAGAAAAGCAGGCTAGTTCAACTAACCTGCTTTGTAATCTTTATTCTTATTTACCAAGAGCTGCTGCCATTGTCGCTGCAACTTCTGCTTCAAAGTCGTTTGAAGCTTTCTCGATACCTTCACCCACTTCAAAACGAGCAAATTCTACAACAGAAGCGTTTACTGAGTTCAAGTAAGCTTCAACTGTTTTGCTGTCGTCCATGATGTAAACTTGTGCAAGAAGTGTGTAAGCTTGGTCAACTTGAGTGTTGTCAAGCATGAAGCGGTCCATTTTACCTGGGATGATTTTGTCCCAGATTTTTTCTGGTTTGCCTTCTGCTGCCAATTCTGCTTTGATAGCTTCTTCAGCTGCTGCAATCACTTCGTCAGTCAATTGAGCTTTTGAACCATATTGCAAGAGTGGCAATGCTGGTTTGTCAACCATTGCACGGCTTTCGTTATCTTGTTCGATTTTGTGGTTGATTTGTGCCAACTCATCTTTAACAAATTGCTCATCCAATTCAGTGTAAGAAAGAACAGTTGGTTTCATTGCAGCGATGTGCATTGAGATTTGTTTTGCAAGAGTTTCGTCGCCACCTTCAACAACTGAGATAACACCGATACGTCCACCATTGTGTTGGTATGCACCAAATGCTTGAGCATCTGTTTTTTCAACCAAAGCAAAACGACGGAATGAGATTTTCTCACCGATAGTTGCAGTTGCGTTTACGTATGCTTCTTCAAGCGTTTCACCTGAAGGCATAACCAATTTAAGAGCTGCTTCGTTGTCAGCTGGCTTACCTTCTGCAATTACTTTAGCAGTAGTGTTTACTAATTCAACGAATTGAGCGTTTTTCGCAACGAAGTCTGTCTCAGCGTTCACTTCAACAACTGCTGCTACGTTACCATCAACGTAAACACCTGTCAAACCTTCAGCTGCTACACGGTCAGCTTTCTTAGCTGCCTTAGCCATACCTTTTTCGCGAAGCAATTCGATCGCTTTTTCGATATCACCTTCAGTTTCAACCAATGCTTTTTTCGCGTCCATAACGCCAGCACCTGATTTTTCACGCAATTCTTTAACGAGAGCTGCTGTAATTTCTGCCATGTCTATTCTCCTTGTTTGTATTTATAAAATAGAGGAGCGGGCTCAGCCCTGCCCCTCTAGGATTGTTTTTTGTGTTTGATAAATGATGTAGAATGTACTCGGACTAAAAAGCTAGAATTTAGATAAATCTAAGGCTTTTCTTAACGTCCTCGTTACTTAGATTATTTACCTTCTACTACTTCAACCAATTCTTCGATTGATTCTGTAGATGCTGGCTCAGCTGCCAATTCAGCTTCAACTGCTGCTACGCTGTCTTCACCTTGGTTGCCTTCGATGATAGCGTCAGCCATTTTAGCTGTGATCAATTTAACAGCGCGGATAGCGTCATCGTTAGCTGGGATGATAACATCGATATCATCTGGATCAGTGTTTGTGTCAACCATCGCTACAACTGGGATACCCAATTTTTTAGCTTCTTTAACAGCGATTTGCTCTTTGTGTGGGTCAACTACGAACATTACATCTGGAATGCGTGGCATGTCAGCGATACCGCCCAAGAATTTTTCAAGACGAGCACGTTGTTTGTTCAACAATGCTACTTCTTTCTTAGGAAGCACTTCGAAAGTTCCATCTTCTTCCATGCGGTTGATTTCTTTCAAACGAGCGATACGTTTTTGGATTGTACCCCAGTTTGTAAGAGTTCCACCCAACCAACGGTGGTTGATGAAGTATTGACCAGCGCGGATAGCTTCGTCTTTAACAGCTTCAGCAGCTTGTTTTTTAGTACCTACGAACAAGATAACTGCGTCGTTTGCTGCAGCGTCACGAATGAATTCGTAAGCTTGGTCAGCCAATTTTACAGTTTGTTGCAAGTCGATAACGTGGATACCGTTACGCTCTGTAAAGATGTATTTAGCCATCTTAGGATTCCAGCGACGAGTTTGGTGACCGAAGTGTACACCAGCCTCAAGAAGTTGTTTCATTGAAATTACTGCCATGAGTATTTCTCCTTTTGTTTTTTCTCCTCTCCCGAACTTCGACTTGCAGCCCAACCTTTCGGCAACAAGACCACAATTGGTCCAAGATGAGTATTTGTTGCACAGCAACTCTATCAGTATATCAGAATACCTGCCTATTTTCAAGTAAAATAGTAGATAAATTCGTCAAAATCCTACCTTTTCTCCTATTCAAAGTAGGTTTCAGCTACTACTGAATAAGACCCTGCAACAACATCCATTTTCTCTAACTGACCATTAGCATTGACACGGTAAAAGGCTGCTCCAGAGGAAACACTCCTATCCGCTCCTGCTGCCTGCATATTTGCACTATTATGGTCTTCTCGAACTTCAATGTAGGCCAAACCATCCGATGATTGATTGTTAGAAATTACTTGTGAGATGAAATCCGATTTATTATATGGACTTCCATATTCTGATGCTCGATGTGCCTTGGCCCAATTAGCTGCCTGTTCGACTGTCAAGTTCTTGGTGTCTACTGAAGACTGAGTAGCCGTCGCTGAACTGGTTTCAGTCGCTGCAATCGAACTACCATCGAGGACCAAGTTTTCAAAGAAGGCTTGTAATTCCTGGTTTTTGGTTGGTCGGAAATACAAACGTTTTTCTGGATTGCCCTGATTTTGCTCGGTAATCCAAGCAATACCTTGGCCATCCTTGATAGTAAAGAGATAGAGGTGGGCTAATTGAGATTTTGATGCTTCAATATCTGAATAGATTCCGACCACAGCTGTCTGACCTGCCTCCACTTGACCGTTCTCGCTCCAAACCAATTCCGGAGTCTCCCCTTGAAAATCGGGTGTCATTTGCTGACCAGGACCACTTAGAACCCCTGACGGCAAGCTCACCCCAAAAAAGCTTCCCTCATTTCTTGGATGATAGGATAAATAGTACTGAGGTGGCGAGAAGGATGGTCCCCATTGGTCTATCACAAAACTTCTCAGCACTTCTGCTTTACCAGCATCCCACAAGCCCGTTTGGCTACTTGAACTACTGACTACAGAGGTGGTCGAAGAGGTGGTTGATATGCTAGAACTAGAACTAGTCGAACTTATAGAAGTAGATGAAGATGTCGGGGTTACTTCCCGCTTCTGACTACCGCAGGCCGCCAGCAAGCTGACACTCGCTCCCAAAAGTAAGCCTGATATAATTCTATTCTTTTTCATCCCATCTCTCCTAATCATCCACTCGATAAAAGACACCTTGGCTAAAGCTTTCTGTCGTTGCAACACTCTGGGTAGTAAAAATCCTATCCTTGCTAGTGTCCGTCTGATCGCTATGCCCTTCTAAAAATCCATAAGTATTCTGTACCCCTTTTGGAATCAGCAAAGTTGGTATGGTAGGTGACGCCATAGCATTTGGATTGGTAATTCCTGCTAAAAGAACTTCACCTTCAAACTTGGCATTTTGTACATCAACAAAGGCAGTATTGCCACCACCATTTACAGCCACATTTCCTTGACTATCAATCTCAATCCGATCACCGCGTTCATTGACCCACTCTCCTTCCAAACTAGAAAAGTTTCCAGCTAGGATTTGTTCCAAATTCATGGACTGGACACCATCTGTTTGATCTGAACTGCTCATTTCTGTTTCTGATTCTGTTCTGTCAATCTCAAATTCTTCCCAGTCAAATTGATTAGGATCTAGAATTTCTGACTCTGTCTTTCCAAAAACAGAAACAAGTTCATCTCTCATATGAAAATCTTGCGCGACTCCCTCAATCAATTGACCATTTGCATCTAACTTATTAAGCGTACCTACGGCATCTCCTGTCCCTGAACTCCAACCATAGCTAATAAATTCCCCATCATTGAACAACGCCACTGCGCTCCTTGCACCACCATGTCCAGCCACAAAACCTTCGGCTAACAATGATACCTGGTCAGCAATTATCCCATAAAAACCCGTCACAAACATAGAGCCATCTGGATTTTCTGACCCGAAAAATAATTCATTTTGACCATCGTTATTGAAATCATAAAAGGCATATCTAATGGAGTCCGACGTATTTATTGCACTTTCCACCACCCAAGAATTCATCGGAAACTGAAGTTCATTCAATACCGTTAGCACACCATCTACATTACTTGAATCAGCTGTAGCTGCAAATTCCACGATTTTCTGATAGTCAGCAAAGACCGCCTGATACAACTCTTTATCGTCTATCTTTAGCTCACTTGAACTGGTAGAACTTTCCTGACTTGTCGAAGAAGAGTTCTCTGTTTTAGCCGGAATGTTGGATTGAGTACAAGCCGATAAAGTCATCAAGCACACCAGACCTAGTAAAAAATGTTTTTTCATTCTAACCCCCAAAATAAAATATGCACCGACAAAAGATCGAAATCTTTTGTTAAACTCTCGGACTCTCTACATACGACACACTTCCAAACGCCAATTTCCTTTTTCAATAATATCTAAATATTGATTTTACCACTTGACCCTTTTCGCTTTTTAAGGTACAATATTCTTTGTTATGGCGGTATAGCCAAGTGGTAAGGCACGGCTCTGCAAAAGCTTGATCGTCGGTTCAAATCCGTCTACCGCCTTTATTATAGGATTTTATCCGAATTTATACAAGTCAAAAGCCCGAGAAATCGGGCTTTTTTGATTTTTTATTCGGTTAAATTCGGTTAAGTTTGGTAAAGTTGGTGGGCAAATTTTTCTTTGATTTATTAAAATGACTCTATTTACTCGTGCCATTTATCCCCAATCGACTTATACACAAAAAGCCCTCGGATTTCTCCAGAAGGCTCAATTCAACATACAATGATAGCGGTTGGGCGGCGCATCCAACATCTCAGGTACCCTCACAGGTGCGTCAGGATCCTTTCTGACCTCGTCATCATCCCAATACCTGGCTCTCCACTATATAGTATAGGAGCGCCAAATCCGTCAATTCCCTCAGCTGCAAGCCTGTCAATTCGAACCATTTGTCCAATCGGTACAGCAAGGTATTCCTATGAACAAACAAACTTTGCGCCGCCTTGGTCAACACTGCACCATTGTCCCAAAGTGCACGAATTACATCTTCCATCTCATGTTTCGCAATCATATCCGATAAAATGCGCATGATCGCCTTGTCCTTAGCCCCATCCAAAAAGAACAATTGACTAAAGGTTAAAAAGCTAGCAGAAAGATTCTTTTGCATCCAACTACGGAATAAATCCATTTCAGCCCTTATGGCATCTGGCCACCATTCTTGAACCTGACCCGGCCAAATTTGCCCCAGAAAAGCAGTCATCTTTATGCCAAAGTCATATTCCATGACTCCAATTGTATCTCTGAGAATCTCCTGATAGTCAATAAAAGGACGCTGGTCCATGATAAATACAAAATAATCCGATGCTGAGGCATAGTGACTAACCAAATTCGGTAACAAGGTTTCCATGAATTCTAACCAGGCCTGCACAACCTCCTCGCTGGGATTGGACCATAACTTTATTTGAAGGACCTGCAACTGCCCAACCGAAGTCGGCATCGGACCTTGTCCATCAAAAAAATCTTGCCACGGAGCGCGAGGAATATTGTCCTGATTTTCCTGCAGAAGTTCCAACAAATAGCGCTCTCTATCTGTCAGACTGTTTAATTCTAGATTCAAGAAAAATCGTTCTCCCAAGCTCAAACTAGCCATCCCCTCCCTTTTTTGAGGAGAATCAGCAAGTGATGCCGTCGGAAAATATTGCTTTAACTTATTCTTATCCACACTTGCCTCCATGAAATAGTCCCTAGTCACTCTCCACCTGCGCGATACTCCAGGCGATTAATTCTTCCAGCCGCTGAATTTGGTCTGTCATGTGCAGATAGCCCAAGACCGCCTCAAAGCCCGTGGACATCCGGTAGGTCACTACATCTGCATTCTTGGCCTTGGTGTGGCTATGGCTATTCCTTCCCCGCTTGTAGATTTCTTCCTCTTTTTCGGTCAATAGTTGAGCTTCTAAGAGGGCAGAAATCAGGCTTGCCTGAGCCTTGGCCGAGACATATTTGTTGGCCTCTCCGTGCAGTTTGTTGGGTTTGGTCAGCCCCTTGAAAATCAAGTGCCGTCTGATATACATGGAATAGACCGCATCACCCTCAAAAGCAAGTGCGATACCGTTAATGAGATTGACATCGACTGACTTAGTCACGAGTCCACCTCACACCATCCTTGGTATCCAAGAGCTTGATTCCCTGGGATGCCAGTTCATCACGAATACGGTCAGCCGTCGCAAAGTCCCGATTGGCACGCGCTGCTTGACGCTCTTCTATCAAGGCTTCAATCTCGCTGTCCAAGACTTCTTCTTCAAAGACAATACCAAAGACGGCGAGCATCTTGCCAAAGGCTTCTTTTACAGCTTCATCGTAATTGCCTGAGTTGATCCATTTGGCAAAGTCAAAGATAGCCGTAATCCCATTTGCCGCATTGAAATCATCATCCATTGCCGCTTCAAAGGCCGCCAGATGTAATTCAAGAGCTGACTTATCCACAGAGTTTTGCATAGGTTGTGTATAAGTATTTTTCAGATATTTGAGATTGATTTCCGCATCTGAAATCGCCTTTTCTGTATAGTTAAGCGGACGACGGTAGTGCTGGGTAGATAGGAAGAATCGCAAGACCTGACCATCAATTTGTTCCAACATATCATGTGCTGTCAGGAAATTGCCCAAGGACTTGGACATCTTCTCATCATTGATGTTGAGCATGGCATTGTGCATCCAGTAGTTGGAAAAGGTTTGACCTGTCTTGCACTCTGACTGGGCAATCTCATTGGTATGGTGAGGAAATTCCAAGTCCGCACCACCACCGTGAATATCAATGGTAGCTCCCAAAATCTCTGTCGCCATGACCGAGCACTCAATATGCCAACCTGGACGGCCTGCTCCCCAAGGACTTTCCCAAGATACTTCACCTGGCTTGGCAGTTTTCCACAGGGCAAAGTCGAAAGGATGTTCTTTCAGCTGACCTTCTCCCTCAACCCGGCCAGAAGCCCCAGCCTCCAAGTCAGACAGGGTTTTGTTGGCCAAACGAGCATAGTTTTCAGCCTTTTCCACACGGAAATAAACATCTCCAGAAGCTTCATAGGCGTAACCCTTATCGATCAAGACCTGCACAAAAGCAATGATTTCATCCATATAGTCGATTACCCGAGGGTTTTTGGTAGCTCGCTTGACACCTAACTTTGCCACATCTTCCTTGAAGGCTGCGATAAATTTATCAGACAGTTCCTTGGTTGTCATACCAGCTTCATTAGCAGCTTTGATAATCTTGTCATCCACATCCGTAAAGTTTGAAATGTAGGTCACATCATAGCCACGGTATTCAAAATAGCGACGGATGGTGTCAAAAGCCACGACACTACGGGCATTACCGATATGGATATAGTTGTAAACCGTCGGACCGCAAACATACATCTTAACCTTACCCTCTTCCAAGGGCACAAAGTCACGCAGACTGCGGGTCATGGTATCGTAAATTTTAATCATAGTTTCTCCATTACTTCTGAGTATTCTTTAGGACTTGATACTTTTGATACAATTTTACTAGCCAATAAGCTGTCGCGGCCAACCAAATCATCCCTAGCTGCCAGTTTCCTTGGGAAAATTTAAGGATAAATAGAATTGTTCCACCGATGGCGGTCAACACATAAGGCCAGTTTTGTCTTACTAATTTTTTTAACATGATCTACTTTCTAATGTTCTTGCAATGGCCATGGCCACTTCAAAGAAGGTCATACTGTCAACCGTCCGTTCTTCCCGACGGGCATCCCATTCATTCTTGTGGTGGTCCACATAGTCCGCCGTGTAGAAAAACTGATAGACCTTGGCCTGACGATAATTGGCCCAAGCCATGATAGCAGAAGCCTCCATATCGACGACCATAGCACCAGCCGCTAGGCGGCGTTTGACCTTGGCAGCCGTTTCCCGATAGAAAGCGTCCGTGGTCCAGGTCTTGGCCCACACGTATTCGATTCCTGCTTGGTCCAAGGCCTTTTCCATGGTCAATAGCAGAGCAGGGTCATAGCTGATTTCCTCGCTAGCAGGAGCGTAATGGTAGCTAGTTCCCTCATCCCGAAGAGCGGATCTAGGAAGAATAATCTTATCCGCAGCAAGCGACTTATCCAGCACACCGCAGGAACCAAGAACGATAAAATTCTCAAAACCACAGGCTTTCAGCTCTTCCAGATGACCAACTGCCATTGGAGCACCGATTACTGCCAACATGACCGCAACCTGCAGTCCATCTCTTTCCAAAATATACCAAGGATGACAACCATTTAGGGTCTGTAAATGACCACCCTCTCTGCTCTCAGCTAGCTGACTTACTCGGTCCACGATTTCCCCATTGAAGGAGAAAATCATGGTCTCACATACCTCACCGCCACCACGGATAGCCTTATCCGTCGGTTCAATAACAGCAGAGGTATTTTCAAATTCTTCTAATAGCATCTCAACCTTCTTTCGGGTCTAAGTAGACCACTTGTGTCTGCTTTGTAAAACCGATATTTTCATATAGCCGCTTAGCGATGAGGTTGTCATCTTCGACGGCGATTTGAAAAGGTTTGTCGTTTTTCCTGATAAGGGCATTGATGACAGCTTTGACTAAGTAAGTGCCGTAACCTTTTTGTTGCTGGTCTGGGGCAATAGCTAAACCGTAAAGATAGTTATCATCGGTCGATATATCTACTGTGCAAGAACCGATAACCGCTCCGCTATGTTCCAAAAGATAAAGTAAACTATCCGCATCCGCAATGGCTTCACGCACGTAGCGGAGCGCCACCTCATAGTCGTTACCGAATGCCGCAGTCTTACAGCGTGCAATACTGTCTGCATGGTGAGCCTGTGCCAAACTCACTGTGAGTTCAACCTGTTGTGAGAACTGATAAGGCTCTCGCTCACGTCCCAGCCATGTCTCAGTATCCGTACCTTCTACCAAGTTCCATGCTGTCGCAAGGTCTGGGTGCTTATCCAGAAAGACACGTTCGGTCTGAAAGGTCACACTAGCGATAGGATAGTTAGCCGTCTTCATCTGGTAGCAATCATAGAGCTTGCGTGCCATACCCTGTCTACGGTAGTCTGGGTGCACAATAATCGCAAGTTCCACATCCTCATCATCGGCATATACAGTCAAGAGCCCCACCAACTGTTGGTCTTGATAAGCCAAGAAAAAAGCTGGCATTTCAGGGTCAAAGTTGAGCATATTTGACAGGTAAGGGTCACGATAGGTTCCGTCATGGGATTGTACAGTGCTTATCAGAGTTTTTGCTGCAGATAACTGCTGGGAATTTAGGACATTAGTGGCTATTATCATGCTTATTTTTCCTCTCTATGGCTAACTCACATAGAACTTACCGTATGTGGCTTTCCTACAAATGCGATGACTGATGACTAGCCTCTCTCAACTCTGCTAATTTAGTCGTGTAGTGTTCACGGCCACCTTCCATGTCATGAATGACTTTTTCATCTTTCTTGCCGTGGACACGGACGATTTTGGCTGGCATGCCGACGACTGTCACATCTGCTGGAACATCGGCTAGGACAACGGCAGCTGCACCCACTTTAGCATTTTCCCCAATCTCAATAGGGCCAATGACTTGGGCGTGGGCAGAAACCAGAGCCCCTTTTCGCACAGTCGGATGGCGTTTGCCACAATCCTTACCCGTACCACCAAGCGTCACCCCGTGGTAAAGCATGACACCTGATTCGATAGTGGCGGTTTCTCCGATAACCAATCCAGCTCCATGGTCAATGAAGACTCCCGAAGCAATCTCGGCGCCTGGATGAATCTCAATATTGGTCCAAAAGCGCCAAAATTGGCTGTGCATCCGAGCCAAGAGTTTAAAGCCTTTTTTCCACATCCAATGGGACAGACGGTGGGCAGCCAAGGCCTTGACACCTGGGTAGGTCAAAAGGACTTCCAAGGTCGTCCGTGCTGCCGGATCTTTTTCTTTTACAATCTCAATGGTGTCCTTCCACCAACCCATAGTCACTCCTTCTAGCGAGAAGACAAGCCCGCTACCGAACTTGTCTACTCAGCTTATTTCTTTTCAACCTTGTGGAATTTGAATTCACCAAAGTTGTTGTCTTTTTTCTCTTTGTGGTCTCTTGGACGGCGAGGTTTGTCTGAACGCTCGCGTTTTTCTGGCTCTACATAGCCTTCTGGTTTTGGAAGAAGAGCCTTCATAGAAGCGTCAATACGTCCTTTATCATCAATCTTGATAACTTTAACATCGACAATATCGCCAATTTCAACCAAATCTTCTGGTTTATTGACACGGGTCCAAGCCATTTCAGAAACGTGAACCAGAGCATCAGTCTTGTCAAAGAGGTTGACAAAGGCACCGAATTTCTCCAAACGAACCACTTTTGCTTGGAAGACTTCGTCCACTTTTGCTTCACGAACAAGACCTGCGATGATTTCCTTAGTCCGTTCAATCGCATCGCGATCTGGTGAGAAGATAGCCACAAGACCGTCTTCGTCAATATCGATTTTCACGCCAGTTTCTGCAATAATCTTATCAATGGTTTCGCCACCCTTACCGATAACAATCTTGATCTTATCGACATCAATCTTGATAGTGTCAATCTTCGGTGCAGTTGGTGCCAAGTCAGGACGAACTTCTGGGATAGTCGCTTCGATGACATCAAGGATTTCAAAGCGAGCTTTCTTAGCCTGTGCCAAGGCTTCTTCCAAGATTTGCGGTGTGATACCGTCAATCTTGATGTCCATTTGAAGAGCTGTGATACCATCACGGGTACCAGCTACCTTGAAGTCCATGTCGCCGAAGTGGTCCTCAAGACCTTGAATATCGGTCAAGACGGTGTAATTGGTACCGTCTGAAATCAGACCCATGGCAATCCCTGCAACTGGTGCCTTGATTGGCACACCACCGGCCATGAGGGCAAGGGTACCAGCTGTGATAGAAGCCTGTGATGAGGAACCGTTTGATTCCAAAACTTCTGCCACCAAGCGAATAGCGTAAGGGAAATCTTCCAAGCTAGGCAAGACTTGCTCAAGAGCGCGCTCACCTAGAGCACCGTGACCAATCTCACGACGACCTGGTGCACCGTAACGACCAGTTGAGCCAACTGAGTATTGTGGGAAGTTATAGTGGTGCAAGAAGCGTTTCTTGTACTCATCATCCAAACCGTCGATGATTTGAGTTTCGCCCATTGGGGCCAAGGTCAAAACAGAAAGTGCCTGGGTTTGACCACGGGTAAAGAGGCCTGAGCCATGAACGTTTGGTAAGAAGTCCACTTCTGCATCTAGCGGTCGAATCTCATCGACACGGCGACCGTCTGGGCGGACCTTGTCCTCTGTAATCAAACGACGAACCTCTGCGTGCTCCATGAGCTCCAAGATTTCATGAACGTCACGCATGATGCGGTCAAATTCTTCGTGTTCAGCGTATTTTTCTTCGTAAGCTGCGATGACGGTTTCACGCACGGCATTGGTCGCATCTTCACGGGCCAATTTTTCTTCAACCTGCACCGCTTTTTTCAAATCATCATTGTATGCTGCAACAATCTCAGCCTGCAATTCTGGATCCACTTGAAGAAGTTCCACATCTGCTTTTTCCTTGCCGACTGCTGCCACGATTTGATTTTGGAAGTCAAGGAGCTCTTGAATGGCCGCATGACCTTTCAAGAGGGCTTCCAACATGATGTCTTCGGATAATTCTTTGGCACCAGACTCAACCATGTTGATAGCGTCCTTGTTACCAGCCACTGTCAAGTCAAGGAGGGACTCTTTCATCTGAGCCTTGTCAGGATTGATGATGAGTTCACCGTTGACATAGCCGACCTGCACACCTGCGATTGGGCCGTTGAATGGAATGTCTGAGATTGCCAATGCCAATGAAGAACCAAACATAGCTGCCATTGGAGCTGAAGCATCTGGATCGTAAGAAAGCACTGTGTTAATGACTTGGACTTCATTTCGGAAGCCTTCCGCAAACATTGGGCGAATCGGGCGGTCAATCAAACGAGCTGTCAAGGTCGCATCAGTTGACGGACGGCCTTCACGCTTCATCCAGCCACCTGGGAATTTCCCAGCAGCGTACATTTTCTCTTCATAGTTGACTTGGAGGGGGAAGAAGTCTCCCGTCGCCATTTTTTTGGACATAACCGCCGCAGTCAAGACTGTGGAGTCCCCATAGCGAACGACAACCGCACCGTTAGCTTGTTTGGCAACTTGACCTGTTTCAACGAACAATTTTTTGCCAGCAAAAACCGTTTCAAATACTTGTTTTGACATGAATTGTCTCCTATTTTTTCTGAAATTTTTCTTGCGTGTTTTCTACAAAAGACAATCAAACAAGCTTGTTTCACTCTCTTTTGCACAAAACCACGCATACCTCATATTTTATCATATTTGAAGGAAAATGTGGGAAATTGAGAAAGTAATTTCTGCTAAAATAAGTTGAAAAACGAATGAGTAACTCAAAAAAGAGAAACAGAACTAAAAATCAATACCTTACACAACCTAAAAACGCGGAAAAATGAGAAAACGGGAAAACAAAAAAGAACCTGAAAAACAGGCTCTTTCTGAATTGTTGACACGAACTTTGTTCGCTTCATCTCCAACCTCCAACAGTCTATCCCAAGACTGTATTGACACGAACTACGTTCGCTCCATCTCCAACCTCCAACAGTCTATCCCAAGACTGTGTTGACACGAACTACGTTCGCTTCATTTCCAACCTCCAACAGTCTATCCCAAGACTGTTGGAGCGAGCTAAAATCCTAGCGAAGAAGAAAAACTGCCAATGTCCGAAGACATGGCAGTTTCCTATTTTTCAGTCGTTTTTGACGGCTTTTGTATCCTATCTTAACGACGGAGTCCGAGTGAGTGAATCAATTCACGGTAACGGTTTACGTCTGTGCGGCGTAGGTATGCTAACAAGTTACGACGGCGACCGATTTTTTTCATCAAACCACGGTAAGTTGCGTGGTCTTTTTTGTGTTGTTTGATGTGGTCGTTAAGGTGGTTGATTTCCCAAGTAAGTACTGCTACTTGTACTTCAACTGAACCTGTGTCGCCTTCATGACGAGCATATTGTGCCATGATTTCATTTTTTTTCTCTTTTGAGATTGCCATGATATGTTCTCCTTTGTTTTTGAGCCTAAACCGAGTGACAGGTTGGCGACCTGTAACCAAGAAAAAGCTAGATTTGTCCTTTTGGACCTCATTTATTCTATCAAGGATTGTCCTTTTTGTCAACTGATTTGAAAACTAGCTGAGTAGCTCTGCTATTTTCAAAAAAAGCCAGCTTTCGCTGACTGTTACTTTAACTTATTCTGCTTTTGGCAAGATGAGGTTGAGGACGATACCTACAATGGCTGAGAGGGCTGTTCCTGAAAGGGTAATGGCACCGATGTTAAGAACTGCTCCACCAAGACCCAATACCAGCATTGAGCTTGCAATAATCAGGTTACGTACTTGACCGAAATCAACACGGCTCTCAATTAATACTTTCAAACCGTTTGAGGCGATAACCCCGTAAAGCAAGATAGACATCCCACCAAGTACGGCACTTGGAATAGTTGAGATAAGTGCAGTAAATTTACCCAGGAAGGAGAAGGCAATGGCAATCAAGGCTGCGTTACGGATAACAGATACTGATGCGATACGGGTCATACCGATAACCCCTGTGTTCTCACCGTAAGTCGTGTTAGCAGGTCCGCCGATAAAGGCTGATACAGCAGTAGCCACACCGTCACCAATCAAGGTACGGCTGAGACCTGGGTCTTTCAAGAACTGGCGACCACAGATTTGGCTAAGAACGGTGTGGTCTCCGATGTGTTCTGCGATGGTCACCACTGCAATTGGTAAAATGGCAATCATCTCTGGACCGAAGTAGAAATTGTAGGTTTTGAAGGTCCCTGTTTCAAATGGTAGGTAGAAACCTGGTAATTCAAACCAAGCTGCTTCGAGCACAGGTGTGAAATCCACCAGACCAAGCAAGAGAGCTATGATATAACCACCGATGATGGCAATCAAGAAGGGAATAATCTTGGCGAAGCCTTTCCCTTTGGTATTGACAAAAGCAGCAATCAAGAAGGTTGCGATCGCCACAACGACGTTTTTCCAGTCGCCGTCTGTGACAAAGCCTGCTGAAGTCACGGCAGAGTTGGCAAGACCCAGACCGATAACGATAATCATAGGGCCGATAACAATCGGTGGCAAGAGGGTATCAATCCACTTAGTTCCGATAACTTTGACAAGTGCTGCGATCAACACATAAATCAAGCCGACGAAGAGAATACCAGTCTGAGCTGCTGACACATCGCCGCCCATTTCCTTAATAGCGAGGGCCATAGCTGAGATGTAGGCAAAGGATGAACCCAAGTAAACAGGCACCTTAAACTGGGTCGCTACTTGATAAATCAAGGTTCCGACACCTGAGGCGAAGAGGGCAACCGATACAGGCATACCGAGAATCAGTGGCACCAAGATCGTCGCACCAAACATGGCGAATACATGTTGGAAACTCAACAAAATCCCTTGCAAGGGTGCTGGCTTCTCATGGACATCAAACAAAAGATTGGCTTTTGTACTCATAAATCTCCCTTCTGGGTACACAAAAAGACCCAGACTTTCTAAATATACATAGTCATAGGCCCTTAATTGATTTTTCCTGTTGTCTTTCTCACCTCACGGGATGAGTTTAAAAACCTACGCTTTTGGTATTGTAACACAAAGAGGAAGTTTTTGGCAAGGAATTTTCGAGACTTTTTAGTATTATTCGGGAAAATAGCAGAGCAGTAAACTTAGCTATCACCTGCATCTCTTATCCGTTTCTTAATCTTCTGACTAAACTCAATCATCCTCCGCTTTTCTTCTGGCCAGATTTTAGTCACACGGTCCACGGCAATAATAAACACAATGACCACCGCATAGTCTTTGGCACTATCAATCACACCTAGGTTTTCCAAAATAGTCAAGAGCAGGTAAAAGCTAAACAAGATGGTCCGTTTGGGCAGAGCCATCAGGAATTCAACTCCAGCCTTGTAGCCCAAATAAATCTGCCGATTGAGCCCTCTGGCTTTTTCCAAACGACGATTTAGAAAGGAACGGATACGACTATAAAACCAATCGGACGTAAAAAAGAGGGACTGAATGGCGATGGCAATAAGCGACAGATTGTTAGCATGTTTCTCCGTCATACCAGACACTCTGGCAAAAATGTAAGTCCAATCCCCATTATCAATCCACATCCAAATTGAAAGATATACAACAGCACCTGCCACCACAATCAAGGGAAGAGCACGAAGGTATTTAAGCATGAACAACTACTCCACTATCTTTTTTTCTATTATCAACCGAAAAACCAAACAAGTCAAGAGAAAAGAAGGAGACATCCCCTCTTAAAACTTCCCTAGATTGGTCAAGTCTTTTTTCTCTGGCATGACTTCCTTGTTATCCCAGTGTTCCACAATCTTGCCGTCTTTGAGGCGGTAGATGTCAAAGTGGGCGTAGTCCTGACCTGCAATCCAGACTTTCGAGTAAGCCACCACATAGTCACCTTGTCCCATCACCTTGAAGACAAAGTCGTAGTTGACTTGATTGTCGACAAGATAGTCCTTATAGGCTACACCGCCTTGGGTGATTTCTTGGTTGTGCTGAATCAGGTCCGCTGCCACATAGTCGTCAAACTTCTCGATTTCCCCATTTTGAAGGACATCGACCAAGAAACGACGGACGATTTTCTTGTTGTCCTCGGTCTTGTCTAGGTCAGTCAGTTCAAAGTCTGCGTAAATCGGGTCTGTTTGGCCAATGGTTTTTGGATAGGCATCGATGACATCCCAATGCTCGACGATACGGCCGTTTTCATCTGAACGGAAAATGTCCGCCGTCACCCATTCAGCCTCACCGTCATTGAGTTTCTGGTGGACATGGACAAAGACGAAATTTCCGTCTTCAATGGCACGAACAATATTTATTTCCCGCTTGGGATTGCGTTTGAAAAAATCCGCAAAGAAAGCCGCAAAGCCCTCTTTCTCATCAGGAACACCCGTACTGTGCTGAGTGTAAGTGGCTCCCATATAGTTTTCATGAACTTCCTTGATTTCCCCGTCGCGAATGCCACGAAGGTAAAGATTTTTAGCATTTTCTAGTTGATGTGACATAGTATTTTCTCCTATTTTAGTAGATTTTCTTTCTCGAGGTACTCCCTAGCCACTTGCTCTGCCGACTCGCCTTCCACATCGACCGCATAGTTCATCTGAGTCATTTCCTCGGTCGAGATTTTGCCCGCCAAAGCCCCCAAAACTTGCTCCAACTCAGGATAGTTCTCTAAGGTTTCTTTGGTCAATAGCGGAGCGGCCTGATAGGGTGGGAAGAGCTCTTTGTCGTCTTCCAGGATTTTCAGTTTGTAAGTGACCACCTTGCTATCTGTCGAGAAGGCTTCGACAATTTGCACATCTCCATTTTTAATAGCTTCGTAGCGAAGGGCAGGCTCCATGGTTTTGACACTAAGGTTGAGCCCATAAAGATTGGTCAGACCGACATTCCCATCCCCTCGGTCGTTAAACTCTAATGAGAATCCTGCGACAGCTGTCTGCTGCACTTTTGCCAAATCCGAAATCTTTTCAAGACCATGATCTTGAGCGTAGTCTTCCGTCACTGCCACAGCATAGGTATTTTGAAAGTCTGTCGGAGCTAGGTAGACCAAGCCGTCCTGCTCCAAAATCGCTTCCTTGGCGTAAGTGTAAACCTCCTCAGGGTTATTGGACAGATTAGACGGCGGATTGGTCAAGAGGGTGGTCGTAATGGTACCAGTGAACTCAGGATAGATATCAATCGAGCCAGACTTAAGGGCTTCGTAGAGGAAGCTGGTCTTGCCAAAGTTTGGCTCCAGCTCCACCTCGATATCCGTCTGGTCTTCAATCAAGAGCTTGTACATATTGATGAGGATTTCAGGCTCTGCCCCCAATTTCCCAGCGATGACTAGCTTTTTCGATGAAGACTGGTTGAGCGGAACATAGCTGGCTCCGACTGCCAAGAGAGTCACCAGGAGAGCCGCCAGAATAGTGCGAGGCTTCTTGTCCTGCAAGAACTTGATGACCGAGCCAAAGAGGACAGCCAAGACTGCCGACGACACCGCCCCAATCAAAATCAGAGCCGAGTCATTGCGGTCAATTCCCAAGAGGATAAAAGAGCCTAAACCGCCCGCACCGACCAAGGCAGCAAGCGTTGCCGTCCCGATAATCATAATGGACGCCGTCCGAATGCCAGACATGAGAATGGGCATGGCCAGAGCCAGCTGGAACTTACGCAGTTTTTCCAGCTTGGTCATCCCAAAGGCTGTCGCAGCCTCTTCCAGTGAAGGATCGATTTCCGAAAGTCCGGTCAAAGTCCCCTGCAAAATGGGAAAAATGGCGTAGATGACTAAAGCCACTACCGCAGGCAGCGTTCCGATACCCATAAAGGGAATGAAAAGTCCCAGCAGTGCCAAGGAGGGAATAGTCTGAAATACTCCTGTCACCTGCAAGCTCCACTCGGTCAGCTTTTTCTTGTTAGACAAGACCAAGCCCAGTGGCACCGCAATGGCAATAGCAATAATCAAGGCCAGAAGGGAAATCCGCAGGTGCTCAAAGAGGGCTGTCAGCCAGTCTGCCTTGCGTTCCAGAAAGGTTGTTACCAACTGATCCATTAGGCACCTCCCCGATTTTTCATAAATTCAACAACAAAGTCATTAGCAGGCTGGTTACGAAGTTCATCAGGCGTACCCAATTGAACCACTTCTCCTGCCCTCATCAAGCAGATACGGTCTGCCAGCTTAACCGCTTCGTTCATATCATGCGTGACGAAAACCGTTGTCATCTTGAACTCTTCATGCAAGTCCTTGATCAAGTCCTGCAACTGCCCTTTACTAATAGGGTCTAGGGCTGAGAAAGGCTCATCCATCAGCAAGACCTTGGGATTGGCAATGATGGCCCGCAGAATCCCAATCCGCTGTTTTTCTCCCCCAGACAAGTCCTTGGGCAGACGGTCCAAATAGCTGTCCGGCTCCAGACCTACCTTGGTCAAAAGCTCTCTGGATTTTTTTAGAATATCTTGCTTGCTCATCCCCTTCATCTCAGGAATAAGAGCAATATTTTCAGCCACTGTCATATTTGGAAATAAAGCAATCTGTTGCAGGACGTAGCCAGTTTCCAAGCGTAGCTCACGCAGGTCAAAGTCTTTCAGCCGCTTGCCCTGAATCCGAATATCTCCATCTGTCTGCTCAATCAGGCGGTTGATCAGTTTCAGCGTCGTTGTTTTTCCGCTCCCGCTTGGTCCAATCAGGACAAAGAATTCTCCCTCTTGAATGTCAAAGGTCAAATTCTTCAAGATTGGTCCGTTGACCTGATAGGTCAAGGACACATTTTGGTACTCAATCATTGGTTTCTCCTCCTAAGATTTCCGTCAAGACCTGTCCATAGCGACCAAAGAGGTCCAGTAACTGCTCCTGTTCTTCCAAGCTGAACTGGGACAGGGCTGTTTTTTCCGCTTCTTCCAAGGGGTCCAAAATCCGACAGGCATAGACACGGCCAGCCTCGGTCAATTTGACCTTCTTATGCCGTTTGTCTGCTGGATTTTCCTCAAAAAAAACATAGCCCTTATCCAGAAATTTCTTAATGGTGGCATTGACCACCTGCTTACTAGAGTAAGTCTTCTTACTGACCAAATTCTGTGTCACACCTCCGGGATGATAATAGAGCCACATAAGGATCGATAGGCACTTGCCGTTTAGCCCCTGTCGCCGTGCATAACCCTCGTAGAGCCCGACCTGCTGGTCAAAGATACGGGCCAAGTCTTTACTCCGCTGTCTCAATTCTGTCATCGTCGCTCTGCTCCTGTAATTAGTCATTTTTTTTTACTATTTTACCAGAAAAAGTAAGATAGTCAATATTATTGACCATCTTTTCTCCTCACATATACCCGTAAAATTCCCTGCGGACCACTGCCGAATGCACCCAGTTAATCAAGGTGGTGAAATCGAAGACTGGCAGGCCAGTTGCTCGGTGGAGAGCCGCCGCATAGGGAGGCAGGTCACTACATTCCAGCAAAATCGCCCCAATTTCTGGATGATTGGCACGTAATTCCTGCACAACTGCGATTAGATCCGCCTTCAAGCGACCGTTGTCCAGATAAGGCTTGTTGTAGCGGATAGGAGCAAAGCTCTCCAAGCTACCAATTTCCTTGACAATACAGTCTGAAATAGAGGCATTGGCCTTGGCGAAGAAATCTGCATTGGCCCCCTCTCCGTCTGCTACCAGAACCGCAATCTTCTGGTCTGGCTTGAGCCCCATTTTAATCAAGGGAATCTGAAGAACGCTGGACAGATAGACAGGAACCGCTACCGCATCCCGCACCTGCTCCTGAAAATGATTGAAATAGCCACAGGCACCGACAATAGCCCGCACACCCTTTTTCTCCAGCTTCTTAGCAGCCTCAATGACCATGTCCAACAATTTCTCCTCACCATTGAAGAGGTCTTCTATTTCCAAAACAATGTCCTCATAGACGACCGGGAAGGAGAAGGTGGTCGCATTGGCGACATTACCTGGCAACTTGACATAGTTAAAGTCAATGGTAATAATTCCAATGGAAAATCCTGCCACAGAAGCATCCTGCACCTGATAAAACTGGTCCAGCTGCCCTGCACTCTCAATACTGGCTCTGAAATGTGTCATTTATACCTCCCGCTCTCGAAAGAGTCCTGTTTCCAAGTAAGCCAAGGTCTCCTCCTTGGTCAAATGGGCCAAATCCAAGTCTTCCAAGGTCAAGCCTTCTTCAAAAAATTTTCGACCTGTCATGACGGAGCCCAAGACAATCATACTATCAATAACTGGAGTGGCCACCCCGTATTTCTTACCTAATTCATGATAGATATGGCAACCAACAGGCACATCCTCTGTCACATAGCGGTCCTGAATGGTGAAGGGGCCAGTCCCATAAGCCATCGGAAACTGCTGGTCGAAGGGAACAATGCAGTCATCACCCATATACTCTGGACCCAAAATACTGGTCCGCGACAAAAAATTCTCCTTGGGATAACGAAGCAAATCAACACCAATCGCCTCCGCCAGCTGCACCTGTTCTAGATAGAAGGCATATTGCACTTCTGCCACGGATTCACTGTAAGCGTGCGAATAGATCGAGTACTGGAGCGGATCATTTCCACCGAAAATCCGACCAAAATTCTCCATCACGCTAGCTCCCAAAATCGTACCAGGACAATGCAGGACTGGATTGACATTGCTAAAACCAACATCCAAAACGGTCTGTCCGCCCGTCACACCATCCCCTTCCGTAATGGCATCAAAAGCTCCAATCGCCTGCGAACTTTCTAGGAAGAGTTCTTGGTCGGTCATGGGCAGAGCTGCACCCCGAAGCGTAATGGCCCGATATTTTAACTCGATTTTAGGCGTCATGACCCCGCCCTCCCTGACAATTCGGGCTCCATAAGGGGCACTGGTCCAGCCACCGACAATCACCTGCTTCTGACAACCCAACTCTCTCATCTTCTTACGAAGTTTCAAACTGCCAAAATTATCTGGAATGATATGAACAATCATCCCATCTTCTAAGACAGGCACCAAGGCTTCAAAAAATTGGTCATGGGCAATGGACGGCACCGCCACAATGACAATTTTAGCTCCCGCAACAGCCTCTTCAATGCGGTCTGTCACCAGATCAAAAAAGGCACGGCCGCTACGTTCAAAACCGTAAAGACTATTTTGTCCTCCTGTCAAGGTAATCCCTGTTTTTTCTATATTCTTTAGTGTATCTTTTGCAAATTCCGGCAAGTCAAATAAATGCACACGATTCCCAGCCAATTTAGAATCCGCTCCTACAGCCTTTCCAACCGCACCTGCTCCCAAAATCGCAATCGGTGCTTGTTTCCATTCTTCTACTGACATAAATTCCTCCAATAGTCGTTTCTTCCTAGTATACCAAAACCAAATTCTCTCGGCCAATAGCAAAAAATTATAACTATCTATAAGAATAGACTATCACGAGGATAGCCTATTTCATCTTATTTTTCTTTCAAAACAACATTAAGTAAGAGAGCTGCCAAGGTTCCTGTTGAAATACCAGATGAGAAGACCATTTGAAGAGCTGATGGCAGATGACTCAATAATTCTGGACGAACGGTCACTCCAATCCCAAGCGCAAAGGCAATGGAAATAATCAAGAGCTCACGGTCCCCAATTTTAATCGTTGCAAGAGTCTTAATTCCTTGGGCAGCTACCAAACCAAACATGATAATGCCAACACCACCAAGAACAGGTTGGGGCATGATGGAAATCAAGGCAGATAATTTTGGAAAGACACCAAGTAAAGTAAGAATAATACCCGCAAGAATCATAACATGACGACTAGCAACTTTTGTCAAAGTAATGAGGCCAACGTTTTGTGAGAAGGCTGTATTTGGACCAGCCCCAAAAACACCAGCAATCAAGGAACCAACTCCGTCTGCCAGAACACCATTTGCTGCCCGCTCAGAAGAAATCTTTTGATTTGAGGCTTCTCCAATGGCCATCATAATTCCGACTGTACCAATCAAGGATACGACATAGGCTGGAATGAAGGCTAGAATGGAAGATAGGTCAAATTTTACACCGTAATGGAAAATTTTAGGAAGAGCAAACCAGGCTGCTTCTCCAACAGCCGATAAATCAACTTTTCCAAGAAAAATACACAAGATGTAACCAAAAACCATCCCAAAGAAAACAGAGGCTGTTTTCAGCATTCCTTTACCATAATGATTTAAAGCCAAGGTAAAGACCAAGACGGTAAAGGCAATACTGATATTTTCAACAGAAGCATAGTCTGAAGCGCCAGCTCCACCAGCTGCCCAGTCCATACTAACTGGCATGAGGGTAATACCAATGAGGGAAACAACAGTTCCTGTAATCAATGGCGGAAAGAAACGCATCAAGGGTTTCACAAAACGACTCAAAATGATTTCTACAAATGAACCAGCAATGGTTGCACCCACGATACCAGCAATTCCCAACTGACTACCAACGCTGATCGCTGGATTGGCAAAGGTAAAGTCCGTCCCCATCATACCAGAGACACGTGAACCTACTGGGCCAATACCTTTCGATTGCAAAATGGTGGCAATACCAGCAACAAAGATTGAAGCCGATACCATAATAGACGTATCTTCTACCGATAATCCCAAGGCACTTGCAACGACAAGAGGCACTGCGATGATTCCTGCAAAAGCTGCTAAAATATGCTGAAAAGCAAGCAAAACAGCCATCCCTTTTGGTGGTTGTTGATCAATTCCGTATAGCATTTCGGAAGACTGCTCCGTTCTTGTTTTCTGAGACATGATTTCTCCTTCATCATTCCTAAATAATGGTTTTAGTTTATCAGAAAAAGAAATCCATTTCAATACGTTTTTATAATTTTTAATAATAATATTCGTTTTTTATCCATTTAAAAAGAATACATACAAATATTTGAGTTAAATGTTCGTTTTTTTGTTTGTAATTAGGTGAAAAAATGTTATAATACACCAAAGTATAGCGAAAAGGATAGAATAGCCATGAAAACATTAGAAGAACGTATTTTAAAAGATGGTCAGATATTAGGAGAAAACATCTTAAAAGTTGACTCATTCTTGACCCATCAGGTTGATTTTCGCTTGATGAAAGAAATGGGGCAGGTCTTGGCAGATGCCTATCGCTCCAAGGACATTACTAAGGTCGTCACCATCGAAGCCTCTGGAATTGCACCGGCGGTCTACGTCGCAGAAAGTCTGGATGTTCCTATGATTTTCGCTAAAAAACACAAAAATATCACTATGACAGAAGGGATTTTGACTGCTGAAGTCTATTCCTTTACCAAGCAAGTCACCAGCACGGTCTCCATCGCTAGCAAATTCCTCAGTCCAGAGGACAAGGTGCTGATTGTCGATGATTTCTTGGCCAACGGACAGGCAGCCAAGGGCTTGATTGACATTATCCAGCAAGCGGGCGCTACCGTGGTCGGTGTCGGCATTGTCATCGAAAAATCCTTCCAAGACGGGCGTCAACTGCTCATTGATGCCGGCGTTCCTGTCACATCTTTGGCTAGAATTGACCGTTTTGAAAATGGACAGGTCGTCTTTGCACCAGCAGATATTTAAACTAGAAATCGGTTGTTCTGACCGATTTTTTTCTTTTGTTTTGGCAAATGGCAGAGCTTCCTAGACGACTTGCTCTGTTTATTTTTTATCCTTTTTTAATAAAAATATATCATTTTTCATTATTTTTTTATTGAAATTCGATAAATTCTGTGGTATGCTAGAGAAAAATCACAAAGGAGTTTTTATGTCACAACCACATCCGACCTATGAAGACTGGAGTATCAGTCTGACCAAAACTTGTTTAATCCTTCTTTTCTTGGCCTCCATCCTGCTCATGTGCACGGGTACATGGGTAGTTGATTTGGTTATCATCTACCCTTCTCCTTTGCTCCAAGGAGACACGCGCTACTTGACCCTGCTGATTTTCGGTTATCTTTTGGGTTTTTTGGCGCTGATTTTTCTCTTCCATCTCCACCAATTGGTGGCGCGCATCGGGAAAAATCAAGTATTCGTCGCAGAAAATGTCCGCAGTTTACAAGTCTTGGGCTGGGAAATGGCGCTTGCTACCCTGATTTCATTCGGTCTGGGGGTCACTTGCTACGTGCCCATGCTCTTAATTACAGTTGCTGGTCTCGCCTTGACCTTGGTCATTCGCGTTGTTCGCAATGCCTTTGGTAAAGCCGTCGAACTGCAAGATGAAGTCGACTATACGATTTAAGGAGGGCTTATGATACAAATCAATTTAGATATTATTATGGCTCAAAAGCGGATTAGCGCCGGTCGTCTGGCAGAATTGATTGAGCTGACGCCTGCCAACCTGTCGATTTTGAAAAATAACAAGGCCAAGGCCATCCGTTTTTCGACCTTAAATGCCCTCTGCCGTGAATTGGGCTGCCAACCGGGGGATATTTTAGAATATGTCCCCGATGAGGAGGATGAACATGAAGGTTAAAAGCATTTCTGACCAGACCATTTCCCCAATCAATCCCGCTCTTTCCCCGACAAAGAACCGGATTGCCCAGCTGACTCCGGCTGAAAGACAGGTCTTTAACACTGGACGCTGGCTCAGCTACCTACTGGCCTATCTCTATATCTATATTTTCTTCGATTACCAGCCTCGACTTCTCCTTCTCTTTAGCTTGGGAATGATAGCGCTGGTGGAGCTCGGACAATTTTTATCCACGGAAAAAAGATTAAACAAGCCTAACTTAGAAAGTATCATCTTTGCCAGCTCCTGCCTGCTGCAAGCCTTAGCCCTATCGATTTGGGACTTTCGCGAATCGATTGAGATGTTACAACTGCTAGCTCTCCACACCAGTTTCGTCTGTTATGTTCTCGCACGAAATGGTTGGCTGGCACAAGGACGAATTGGTGTTCTCTTCTGGTATGATGTGCTACAAGGTTTTATCCTCTTGCCCTTCAAACACTTCTTACTTCGCCTGCATTTTGCGACTTTTAAAGAAGATAAACCAGAACAGACCGGACAATCACTTGCCCGCTTCCGCTTTATCCTTCTCTTAACTGTCAGCTCCATTCTCACCTTTTTCCTTGTTTACTTTGTTTGGCAGCAGCTGTCGCAGGTATCACAAACCTTCTCTCTAGCAACTAGCGACCTCGGGAAATGGATTGACAATTTCATTCAAGGTTTGCTTTCTGGCTGGGATTTCAATCTCCTTTTCGGACGCTTTATCTTCTCTCTACCTGTCGGTGCTTGGTTATTCGGCTTGGTAGCTGGCAGCTTGCTCTATTATCCGAAAAAATCACTGACCTATTCGCAATTTCAGGACCAACTGAAACCGCTACGTATCTTTCCTACCCTGTCTGTCTATCTCCTACTGGGCAGTTTATTGACCATCTACCTGCTCTTTTTCGTCACCAGTTTGACCGAAATTGGGGATTTGCTGGCACTCAATGGCATTTCTCCTCAGACTGCCTCGACAGTTGCCGTTACAGGTTTTTGGCAATTGGTCCGGGTCTGCTTGGTCAACTTTGCAGTCTTAGCAGGGGCCTATATCTTTGCGGACAAACCACTCTGGGAGCGAAAAAGCACCCGCTTGCTCCTGACCTTGGTCTTTATCAGCGCCAGTCTCTTTGCCCTATTAGCCGCTTGGAAATTGTTTGGCATCTATATCTACCTCTACGGACCAACACCCCTGCGACTCCTATCAGGTTGGTTCATTACCGTTCTGATTGTTTGGTGCGCTTTGGCTCTCATCCGTTTCCACAAACCTATCCAAGCCATCCGCTACGCCATCTTCTATGCCCTCATCAGTTTTACCCTCTTGACCTATCTCCATCCCATTATTTTGGGATAAAGAAAAATCTGCCAGTGAGCAGATTTTTTTCATTTACTTCAAAGTAGGCATAGAAGCCACAGAGTTTACAGCTCCACTCCGAATCCTTCCAAACTGGTCAACTCCTCCACTGTCAACCTTCTGTAATCTCCCAGAGCCAATTGCGAATCCAAGCGTAAGGGTCCCATGGACAAGCGTTGTAAATCCGTAACCGTCTTACCACGCGCCTGCACCATACGTTTGACCTGGTGAAATTTGCCCTCTCGAATCGTGATGCGGACGGTAGATTGATTTTTTTCCTCATCTAGGGCAAGAATCTCCAGCTTGGCTGGTTGACAGGAAAAATCTTTCAGCTCAATCCCATTTTCAAAAGCAAGCCTATCTGCCTCATCCATGATTCCGTCAACCTGAGCTTGATAGATCTTATCCACGTGTTTCTTGGGCGACAACATGACATGAGCCAAGGGACCATTATTGGTCAAGAGCAGGAGTCCGTGGGTGTCAATGTCTAGTCGCCCAACTGGAAAAACTTCCTTGCGGCGATCCGTGTCATCCAGCAAATCCAAAACCGTCCGATGCTTGTCGTCATCTGTCGCCGAAATGACACCCTTAGGCTTGTTGAGTAGATAGTAGACATATTTTTCATGCGTCAATCCTTGACCTGCAACTGCTATCTGGTCAGCCTGCTCATCGATCTGAGCCTTGGGCGACGTCTCCACTTGTCCGTTGACCGTGACTTGCTTGCTTTTCAAGATTTTTTTGACCTCGGTCCGACTGCCGACACCGCAGTCCACCAAAAATTTATCTAATCGCATGACATTTCCTATTTCTATTTACGAATTTGTTTATAAATCAAACCAGCACTAATCAAAGCACAGCCGATGGCGTAAATCCCAAAGGCACCTGTTGGGGTTGGATTGAGTTTTTCCAGATAGGTCGGCAAGATGGCAGATGTCGCCCCACCTATATTGCAACCCATGAGAACGATGGTCATGACCGCATTGAGCAAAGCCTTGGGCGCCCGGTCTGTTACCTGACTAAAGACAATGGTTAGGATGATGCTGTAGAAAAATCCTGACACCATGCCACCGAGTCCCAGCACCCAGAGATTATCCGCAAAGGCAATGCCGACAACCGCTAGTCCAAAGACCACGTAGGAAACAGCTAAAAGCCAGCCCTTCAAACGACCAACCAAGCTACTAAAGACCGTCCCTGCCACAATCCCCATGACCTGCATAAGACTGAGAATCAGACTGGCTTGCTGAGCAGTACCGATGCCCTTGGCTAAAACAATCTGAGGAATACGAATGGTCAGGAAGGTATTGACATTGATAACAAAGAAGGCTAAGAATGCCAGATAAATGCCCATCATCCACATGGGCTTGTCCAGTTTGACCTTGGGCGCGTTCTCCTCAATCTTTACCTCCATGCGAGCCAGCAATTCCTCCTTGGGAACAAAGAGAAGGAAGAGAGCCAAGATGACCAAGGCAAAAAGGTAGACCAAGAAGGCAGGTTGCCAACCAAACTGGGTCAACCAACCGACAAGAAGGGTAAGCCCTGCGCTTCCCAAAACCTCTGCTGAACCACGCAAGCCCATCATCTGCACCCGTTCCTGACCGGTGAAAAAATTACCGATGATATTAATAGCACGCGCATTGATCAAGCCAATCCCCAAACCAAGCAAGATACGAGCCAATAAAATCAGAGGATAGGCGGTTAGAAACATGGGCAAAGCTCCGCCGATGGCCATAAGCAAAAGCCCTGCAATGATAATGTTTCGTTCAGACAAAAAACGGACAACTAGACCGTTTGCCAATAGAGTAACCATAATAGCAAAAGAGGTCACCGTAATTAAGTTTTCCACCTGGGCCGCTGCAATTCCCTGCTGGGCAAAATGCTCAATCATCTGTGGAATAGCTGGCGAGACAGCAAATGTCGAAACCAGCATGGTGGACAGGGCCAGCAAACTGGCTTTTTCTAAAATTCTTTTCATTTTTCTCCCTTTCAACGTTCGTCTTTTACTAGTATAGCAGATTCGAGACAGAATAGATAGGTGACTGAGACTTTTATTCTCCTAGATTTCATGCTATACTTAATTTATCGATATCCAAAGGAGAGAATCATGTCTGTTATTGAACGATTGACAAAAGCTGCCCATTTGATTGACATGGATGACATCATCCGTGAAGGGCACCCAACCCTACGCCAGGTCGCTGAAGAAGTTGCATTTCCTCTATCTGATCAGGAAATTATTTTAGGCGAAAAAATGATGCAATTCCTCAAACATTCCCAGGATCCAGTCATGGCGGAGAAGATGAAACTCCGTGGCGGAGTTGGTCTAGCAGCACCTCAGATTGACGTTTCCAAGCGCATCATCGCTGTCTTGGTCCCAAATCCAGAAGATGAGGAAGGCAATCCACCTGCCCAAGCCTACTCTCTTCAAGAGGTTATGTACAACCCTAAAATCGTGGCACATTCTGTCCAAGAAGCGGCTATGGAAGGGGGCGAGGGCTGCCTATCCGTTGACCGCGAAGTCCAAGGTTACGTAGTCCGCCACGCGCGCGTGACTGTTGACTACATGGACAAAAATGGAGAAACACACCGTATCAAACTCAAAGGCTTTAATGCCATCGTGGTCCAACACGAAATCGACCACCTCAACGGTGTCATGTTCTACGACCGCATTGATCCGGAACACCCATTTGCCGTTAAAGAAGGCATGCTGGTGATTGAATAAAGATAAGAAACTGACTGAATCTTTTTCAGCCAGTTTTTCTTTTTCACGAAAATAGCAGAGCTAACTGCCTAAAGACCTCCTGCCCATCCAAAATCAGATCTTGAAAGAGGAGGTAGTCCAGCAGAGCCAGCAAACCAGCTAGTAGAATGAAAACCACTAGGCGATTTGAAAACCGAACTTGCAAAAGATGATTGAGACTGACTAGAACAATTTCCAAGACAAGCAAGCCAAGCACCATCCACAAGAGATAAGGAGCATTGGGAAGGAAGTAAGCCCAGAGTTCTTGCCCCCTCAGGAGTTCAAGAAAAATACCCCTCTCCGAATGCGAAAGCAAGATAAGGCCATCTTCCAGATAACCGATTCCTCCGACCAGACTATTGACTAGGAAAAGACTAACTAGAAAGAACAGCGTAAAACCTAGTGCCTGACCCAGTCCCAGCAACCACTTGGTAAGCAGAACCTTGCGCAAATCCACAGGCTGGGTCTGATAGAGACGCCAGTTTTTTCCAGCGACTTCCACCGCCTTGCCCCGACTGCCAATCCAAATCGCCAGCAATAGCACCACCAAATAGGCCGGACCATCAAAAAGAGAGCGCAGGCTGCCGATACCTGACAAATCTCTGGAACGGTCCCAGGAGGGATCGTCTACTGGAACCAAGGCATCATTGGTATCAAAACGATTTTCCAAGCTAGTCAAAATGACATCCTTGCCCCGCTTAGTTGCAGGCACCCCATCCTCCATCAGCTGCTGCCAGTAATACTGACTGACCTGATTGCGGGTCTGGTAGCGACGAAGATTATCCACCGTCTGGCTGGCCCCAATATCACCATTGGCAAATGCCTTCTCCTCTCTAGCCCAGAGATAGACCTGCTCTGCCTCCAGCAAAGCAAGGTGACTAGCCGGCAGAGCCTTAGGATTGTCCTGATAAACCTGCCACTGCTTGACATAGAGGTCCTTATAGACACGATATTCTTGCAAGAGACCAAGCCTCAGCTCCAACTCCTCCTGATAGCTCACGTCCTCTTTGACCAACTGCCTCAGACGGTTGATTTCCGACTGCAAAACCTCCACATATGCCCCATCCTGCTCATAGGACTGGGCAACCAACTCCATCGAAACTCTCTCCTCCTGGGCAACCTCTTGCTTTTCTAGTCCCGTCAGTAGGGAAAATAGCAGAGCTAATAGCAAGTTGCCCAAGACGAGCCCTTTCCAAGAATTGAGCCGACTAAGGATGAGAACATCAAAAGACCAAACCTTGTCCAAACGCCCTGTGTCTAACTCCTTCTGATGCCCCACGGTCAGGACCAGCCTTTTCTTTTCTGTCAGCAGATAATAAGCAAAGAAAAGCCCAATGGTCAGCAGGAGCAAGACATCCACCTCTACAAAGACCTGTGAAAATCCAGCTGTGTCTAAAAAACTAGGAAAGGCCAGCAAGGGAAATACTTGACCTGACCAACCAGCTACTGCACCTGCCTGATAGGAAAGCCCCAGAGCCAATAGTAACCCCGTCACCACAAAAGTTAGCCGACTGGCTAACAAGTGGTCCAAAAATCCAAAAAGTAGGCGAATAGCTAGGAGTAAGATTAGCCAAAAACCAATCAAGATAAGCCCGTAAAGCCAAGAGCCAACCAACTGACTCTGACCCAAAATCTCAACAGGAGCTTGAACACTAGATACAGCCAACTGACCTGTCAGCCCATCATAGACCAGGATAAAGAGCAAACCTATCCCCACAGCCAGCAAAAGCGAAAGCAAGGAAGCAACCAAACGCCTCATCCCCTGCAAACTCAGACTATCCCATTGCCGCAACTGCCAAACTTGATGCGCCAGTGTCTTTTCTGCCAGCTGATTGGCAAGCAGAAAACCAAGCACCAAAAATACAGGAAGAAAACCAAACAAACTTTCTAAGTAGGCTTGAACAATACGCCCTGTTGACCAAGCTTGATTTTCAGGACCATCAGGCAATTGGTAGGCAAGCAACCAATCATTCCATCTGGCCAAACGCTCGACTTCACTAAGCGTCAAGGATTGCCGCGTTTGAAAAAGCTGTCGATTGCGACTGATAAAATAGTCCAAATCCTGATACATGAGCTTTCGATAGTTGGGGATAGCTTCAAACTTTCCCTCATCCAAGGCCTGAACGACACTTTCTATATCGGATTTCAAACCCAGCATTCGTGGTGCTTCTTCAGAATCCTCCTCAATTTTTATATCTGCCAAGACACTGGCCAATTCACTCAGTTCTTTTTTATAGGTTTCCACATAGGTCGCTTGGTGGACTTGGCGCTGAGAAATAGGAAGGTAAGCCAGACCCAGAAAACCCAGCACGAGCAGGCAGTAAAGAGGCGACCTGAGGATTTTCTTGATTTCAAAGTTCAGCCTCATGTCTCCTCACCACCTTCCTCCACGTAGAGATCACGATAGAGGGACTCCATATAGTCGCTGGCTTTTGTAAGACCTACCAACTGCTGGATTGGAATACGATCCAAACAATCCAGTAAATCTCGCTCAGGCAAGAAGATTTCCACCAGACCCTGCTCTGCCTTTTTCCACAAGAGTTGAGGATAATCCCGTAAAAATTCCTGAACCTGCTTGGAGTTTTCCACAGCAAGATGGTAATCATAATCAGCAGTCAACTCCACTTCTGTGGCAATCAACTTGCTGGCCTTGAGGAAATAAACCTGATTGGTCAGCTTCTCAATCTCCGACAGATGGTGAGAAGAAAGCAAAATCGCAACCCCTTCTGCTTGTAGGTTTAGAAGAAATTCCCGCTGCTGGATGATATTGGTCGGATCCAAGCCGATATGGGGTTCATCCAGCAACAAGAGCTTAGGCTTGGGAAGGACAGCCATGGCAAAGAGAAGTTTCTGCTTCATGCCCATGGAATAGCCAGCCACCCGTTTTTTGACATAGTAGCCCATCCCCAACTCTTCCACCAGGACATCCACTTCCTTCTTCCCCATCTTATGGGTCGCAGCCACATAGGTCAGATGGTCGTAACCCGTCAACTGCGGATAAAGGGCTTGGGCGTCCAACATGACAGACATATCTTGAAAAATCGCTCGGTCATTATTGGGTCTACCATTGATGGTTACTGACCCACGGTCAGCTGTTTCTGTATTGCTGATGATATTCAGGAGGGTGGATTTTCCCACACCATTGGGACCGACTAGGGCAACCAAGTCCCCCGCTTGTAGCTCAAAGGACACATAGGACAAGACCTGATGGCTACCATAGCATTTACAGATATCACGAACTTTTAGCATAGAAACTCCTTTCTTGGGAAATGGCAGAGCGGTACAGCAGACTTTCATCAGCTTAGTTAGCTCGACTACTTCTTGAGAGCCTTGTATAGCAGGTAAAGCCCCACAAGAAAGCCTAGACTAGCAACAGGTTTTAAAAATAGCACATGAATAAATGAATTTATCTAGAGCCAAATCTCTCTATCTACAATCCGAATCGGGTCCATATGAAATAATAGGACACTACACGAAAGAACAATAACTGCACTTAAAAATAAGGTGTTTTTATCAATCTGTTTCATTATGTTACACACCGTAAAATAAGTTTATGGGGATGTTTCAATCCCAAATTTTTAATAATTGTTATAACCTATTGCAAGTTTTCCAGAACAATAGAGTCATGGAATGGACTCATGGTGGTGTCTTTTCCTCCTTGTCATAACTGACTGATTCCAATTCAAGTCTACACCCTTGTAAGCTATTGATACAATGATAACACTTTTTATTTGAGTAAGCAAGGAAAAAAAAGGATTGCTATAGCAAAAGAGAGGACTGTAACAATCTTCTCTATCTGGATATTGCATTTTCTATTCTTATTAAAACTACATTTTCTCTACAGGTCTTCCATACGAACTACTACATCTGCTTTTTCCCAAACAGCAGGATTATGTGTAGCGATAATAATGATTTTATTCTCTGTTTTGAGCGAGGTCAAGAGTTCTATAACTTCTTGAGAATTGACAGGATCTAAGGAAGCCGTCGGTTCGTCTGCTAAGATTAAAGGAGGATTTTTTAAAAAGATTTTTGCCAAGGCAACCCGTTGTGCTTCACCACCTGAAAGTTCATATATTTTCTGATTTAAGGTTAGATGGGAGAGATTTACCTTCTCTAAAACTTCCAATTTGCGAGCTAGCTTATCCTTTTTGGAAAGTTTTTGACCAATAAATCCTAATTCCAAATTCTGACCAATTGATTCATTTTCAATTAAACCAAAATGTTGAAATAAATAGCCTAAGTAATCACGATAAAATATATGCTCATTAATCTTTTTGATGTCTTTACCATCATATTCAACTGATCCATCATCAAAAGGGATTAGCTTGGCAATGATATTCAGTAGTGTTGACTTCCCACTCCCGCTTTTGCCAATAAGAGCATAAATTTTTCCCTCCTCAAAAGTCAAATTGATTTTTTCCAATATCACTCGATTGGAAAATTGCTTCTGTAAATTTCTAATTTCAATCATATTATCCTCCTTGCAAGACTGTATAGGCTACCATACTTTCTTTTCTTTCTTGTAGAAACAAAATCAAGAATAAATTGGTTAGGAAAATAGATCCAGTTCCAACACTCAATCCCAGCTCACTTGTTACGAAAAGCAAACCGAGCATTCCGACTCCAAGCACTAAAAGCTGAGTAATTAGATAGATAAAATGAAGTTCTATGAACGTCATACCTGCTAGACGACGAATAAAAATTTCCCTACGAAATTGTTCAAAATATACCAAATTCATTGTATTAAATAACAGTATGGAGGTAGCAATACCAATCAAGGCTCCCAACAAAAGAAAGAGAAACTGATTCCGAATAGTATTCAAGTTTTCATAGTATGTAGACTTACTATTTAGCAAATAGGAAACCCACTGATAAACACCCTGCTCTTTCAGTAGCTGGACACTCTGCTGATAATCTAACAAGAAAAGGGATTGGAGGGAAGTTCCCCAGAGTATTTGCGATGCCGGAGTATCCCCTGTTGATTCTGGTGTTATGACTACAATAATCGGGTCTATCAGATGTTGTTCTAATATATAGGGTACTGTATTGTAGAGAAATCTACTCTGATTACTTTCTACATAGCTTATATAAGGTTTAAATTCAAATAATTGTGAACTCTCTATATCAAGATTCTCACGACCAAATGAATTCAAGTAGTCTACATAAAGTTGAACCAGCGTTTCTTCTTGTCCTTTCAATTTATCAGGAATAATCAACCCAAACTCCCCTTGTTGTAAGGAGGACATTTTGCTCTTAAATTCTTCTGAAACCTGTATATTCTGAAGTTCTAAATAGTTGGGAGTAACAAAGATTGTATGACCAGAAGGAGCGTAATCAAATTTGTTGATTCCATCCGATTCATCACCTTGTAAATATCTGTTCAAATTATTCTTAACAAATAAGGCACCGTGGTTTTGTATAGCCACCTTAGCAAACTGATACCAACGACTATCTTGCTCTTCTTTGCTCATTTCTCCATTAAAAGCAGCACCATAGCTGTAAGAAGCTTGGTAGTAGTCCTTATTCTTATCCCATGCTTCCACACCTTTCTCCACCGTCTGTAATTCATTAAAGTGTATGAGTGTTCGATTTACCGTCCAGCCAACAACTAAAATCGAAGCTAATTGACCTAACAACATGAGAGCCAGCAAGCGTTTTAACGGAAGTTTCCCTTTTAAAACTTCAACTAAAGTTATAACCTTTAAGCCTAGAACATATACTAAACTCAAGGAAAGAGATAAGATAAACAATGTCACCACAAACAGAGCAATACTTAGTAAAATTATTGAGAGAGTTAAATCATTTAGCAACTGTAGATAAAAAAGAATTGATACTGCTAGACTAGCATTGATAAGATAAGTCAATCCCAGTATCACTCCGTCTGTCGTTAAGGGCAAAAATATAATTTTTGCAAAACTCTGTCCGGACACTCTTCGGATTCCTGCGCTTCTTAAGTCTTTGATGCGATAAATTAGGGTCAATGAAACAAAGGTCAAGAGACAAAGAGCAATACTGACGAGAAATTCTTCGCTCATCAAGAGTGAATAAATAGAATAATAAATAGAATAGCCTGACGAAATCCAGGGGCTATAACCTTCCTGTTTGATTACCTCAGCTAATTTGTCACTTGTCAGAGAACCAGATACAATCAAATAACTATTTACTAGGTCACTTGTCTCCACACTGACTTTAGAAGCACGCTCCCAACCTTTTGGTAAACTTCCTTCTCCGTACACTTCGTATACAAACTTGACCTTTCCATTTTCTTGTGGCTCGACAATACGCCTTGCAATAACGCTATCTGTCTGAATTGCTAAGCCGTTTAAAGCATCTGTAAATTCTTCGCGACTGGATAATTCTGAATTGCCACTACGACCGACAATATCAACAGCATTGTAGCTTAAAAATTGTAATTGTTGATTTTCCTGCTGGATTCTGATCACTATAAATACAGATAGCAACACTGTTGATAGGAAAATAAACCACTTCCTCATCTCTATCTCCTTACTTAAAAAAAAACAGCTAGGCTAAGAACTACTCAACCTAGCTGTTGCTAATAATATCACCAGTAATTGTAATAAAATGCAGCGGGTTCCCCAAATTCGGTTCGAATATAGGCACGAGAAGTTTTACCAGGATCTGCGAACGCTTTCGCTGAGTTAGAATTTTTACGGCTAACTACTGTCGAACTATGGTGCTTACTGCCGTGATAGTAATTAGAAAAAGCTCCATTATTTGTAGCTCCATAGGTCCAAACACCACCATCAGGATACTGTACCGCTGCAGCTACTGTTGGAATCACTGTAAACATTGTCAAAATAGCACCGAATAAAGCGAATGATTTTTTCATAATAGTCCCTTCTTTCTATTTCTACCAATTTAAGTATATAGTTACCCCACCAGATGAGTTGTCGATTGGGTTTCTAATGGATTTTCTTCTGGCAGACCAAAAATACGAATGACCGAGATAAGTAAGACCAATATAGCAATTGTCATATATGCAACCTTCTTTTTCATCCTTCCCCTCCTCCTCTCTGATGGGATCTTTTCTTGTATACCTCAACTCCTACCAAGAATATCGTTTCCGCTCTTCTTTTTCCTTCCTACTTGATAGAAATCTCTGTATATTTTCTATCAATATGATATACTATTTTTATAAAGCTTATTCATTTTGTTGCATATAATCACATTTTTTCAAGGAGTATATTATGCGGTGGGATTACGGAAGTGTTTATAAGAGCATTCGGAAAAGCAAGCATTTGAGTCAAGAGCAGGTTTGTGGTGATTATCTCAATCGGACTACTTTGGTTCGTTTTGAGAAAAATCAAACCATTCCTAGCTATGAGCTCATGCGTTTTTTACTCAAGCAAGTAGATATGACCTTCGAGGAATTTGAATACCTCTGTAACTACTACCAACCCAGCCAACGCCAACAATTGCTCTATGATATAGATAATCTCAGAAATCCAACCACTAAGACCATGGAGGATTTGATAAACCGTTGCCAGGACCACTTGAAAAAAGAGCCCAATGATGTTCCTATCCGTCGAAAATGTCAACTTTTAGAAACTGTAGTAGCCGTTCGAAACAGTACTTCTGTCAATCAACTTTCCGACGAGGCTGAAGCCCTGTCCAAACTCCTCTGGTCCCAACTAGAACGATATGACAACTGGTACCATAACGATATTATCTTAGTAGGCACTCTTTTGTCCAAGATTTCTTCACTTGATACCCTTGAAGAAACTGCCAATCTTCTTCTAAAACGATTGGAGAAATACAAGGATTACAAGAGAATCCAGCCGACCATACTCTCACACTATCAATCTCTTTCTTATTTTTTCTTGGAACAAAAACAGTACAACAAGTCTACTTTTTTTGCCACCAAACTCATGAACCTAGCCAAGAAAGAAAAACGCTATGACCAACTAGCCCGTGCCTATGTCTATCTAGGTATAGCCCAAAACAAGCAAGAACTAATGGAAAAAGGGTTACAAATCTTAGAACTGACAGACGAGAAAAGGCTAGTCGACAACCTCCAATTTCTTATCAAACAGCACAAAACTGACTGAAATATCGGTCAGTTTTTTCTGTTAGAAAAAACGACCCTTTCGGATCGTTCCTATTTATAGTTTATAGTCTTCAGTTTGTTTTTAGTACTTGCTCTAACTGTCTGGGAGACAGTTAGAGGTTGGAAATAAAACGAACACTGTTCGTGTCAACGAGCTGCAGACAGCTTCAACAGTCAGAGTAGTGACTGTTGAAGTTTAGAAATCATACTTACGATAGTAAGTAACGCTTGTAAAGTACGGCAAGGTGAGTTCAAATAATGATGAAATTATTTGAAGTTGGAAATAAGGAAACGGAGTTTCCTCGTTCGTCGAAGTAATAAAAGATAAACTAAATGACGATATCCTAGTAATATTCCCCTTGTCTGTAGTCCCAAGAGTTGAAATGGTCAGACAAGTGCATCATGATTTTATCGATGTCCAGACCCTTACGGATGACAACTGGACATGGGCTGATAGAACGGCTATCTGCACCTTGTTCTGGAATCAGTTTACCATCTTTGTCTACCATAGACACCATAACCCCTTGCTCATAGCGGGTTTCAATGGTCTTGTCTGGCTGGATAGATGCCACATAGTCATCCGCCTCGATAATCAAGTCTACTTTAGACGCGATACGCTCACCGATACCTTCTACCTTACCACGATTTCCCTTACCTGATGGATTGGCAGATGAAGCGTAGACCATACGGCCTTCTTTTTCCCACATTTCCTTAGCAATCTGCTCGCCTGCCACCCCAAACTTGATAACAAAGCATGAAGTACCGCGCACGTCAGTCATCAACTCTTCACGACCATCGCCATAAGCCTGCAACTTAGCGTAAGCTTCTGGTTTCCAAGGCAGGATACAGCCCAACAAAATGTCCTCATCCCAATGTTTTTGGTAGAAGGCATCAATCTCAGGAGTCAACTGAGCCAACTCACGAAGCTCCTCCATGCTTCCACAAAGGACCACGCCCGGCTTATTACGCTTGCGCTCTTTGGCATCAAACTTACGCTCCAAGCCAGCCTTGTCAGCAGTCATGATGATGTAACCAACCTTCGTCGGGCAGACAATCACGCCTCCCTCACCCTTAATAATGTCAAATCCTTCTTGTGAAAGTGCGCCATCCCAGTGAATTTGTTTCGTCATAATAGTTTCCTCTTTTCTTTTGTTTCATAGCAGAGCGATCTGCTTGTTTTTTTCATATTTCGTAGGAGTCTTTCAGTTTGCTTTTAGTACTAGCTCTAACTGTCTGGGAGACAGTTAGAGGTTGGAGATAAAACGAACATTGTTCGTGTCAACGAGCTGCAGACAGTACTAAAGTACGGCAAAGCGAGTTCAAATAATGATGAAATTATTTGAAGTTGGAAATAGGGAAACGGAGTTTCCTCGTTCGTCGAAGTAATAAAAGATAAAATGAAAGACTCTATTCTTGCCAGTAGCTTGGGCGATTCCCCTCATACTCCTCAATCAAATCCTGATACTGAAGGGTAATCCCAATATCATCTAGACCGTTGAGTAATTTGTGTTTCCAATCTGCATCGATTTCAAAATCAAATTCTCCGACTGGTGAGATAATCTTTTGCTGGTAGAGATCCACAGTCACCTCATCAGTTGATGCCAGCGCAGCCAATTTCTCCCGAACCTCACGGGGCTGAACGATTGGCAAGATGCCATTGTTGAGGTCATTGTTATAATGAATATCCCCGAAGGAGCCTGCAATGATAACCTTGAAGCCATAGTCAGCTAGTGCCCAAGCGGCGTGCTCCCTAGACGAACCTGCCCCAAAGTTATCCCCTGTAATCAAGATCGTTGCCTGACGATATGGGGCCGTATTGAAGATAAAATCAGGATCCTCAGTGTACTTGTTATCCAAATAACGCCACTCATACATGAGGTACTTGCCAAAACCCTTCTTGTCAATCAGCTTGAGAAACTGCTTGGGTAAAATCTGATCGGTATCAATGTTGTCATTCATGAGTGGAACGGTCGTCCCAGAGTAGATTGTAAACTTTTCCATCAGACCACCTCCAAATCACGAACATCTACAAAGCGTCCTGCAATAGCTGCCGCTGCTGCCATGGCTGGACTGCAAAGGTGGGTTCGCGATCCAACACCCTGTCGATCCTCAAAGTTTCTGTTACTGGTTGATGCGCAGTGGACACCTGTCGGCACCTTGTCTGGGTTCATCCCCAGACACATGGAGCAACCAGGATCCCGCCATTCAAAACCAGCTTCCAAGAAAATCTTATCTAAGCCTAGTGCTTCTGCAGCCGACTTAACCGGTCTCGAACCAGGAACCACAATTGCAGTCACATGATCTGCTACACGTTTGCCTTCAACAATCTTTGCGGCCACCTGCAAGTCAGAAAGACGGGCATTGGTACAGGACCCCAGGAAAACATAGCCAATTTCAATATCCTTTGGACTTTGTCCAGGCTGTAAGTTCATGTACTTATACGCTCGTTCATCATTCATATCGCGAACTTCAGGAAAGGTCTCATCAAAGGATACCCCCATGGAAGGGTTGGTTCCCCATGTTACCATCGGTGCTAGATTCGAAACATCCATTTCGATAACCTTGTCATAAACTGCATCCGGGTCGGATACCAATGTCTTCCAATCAGCCACCGCTGCCTCAAAGTCTTTGGGGCGTTTTTCCTTGTCCGCTAGATAATCAAAAGTGGTTTGATCAGGGTTCATAATCCCCATCTTGGATCCGAACTCGATGGACATGTTACAAATCGTCATCCGTTCTTCCATGGTCAGAGCATCAATAGCCTCACCCACATACTCGACTATATAACCAACCCCTAGTGCCACACCATACTTAGCAATCAATGCTAAGACATAATCCTTGGAGTATATCCCCTTTTTCGGCTTACCAGTAAACCGTACTAAGAGCTTTTTGGGTTTGACTTGCCACAGGGTTTGAGTTGCAAAGACATGCTCTACTTCTGTTGTCCCAATCCCAAAGGCAATGGCGCCGAAAGCCCCGTGGGTTGCCGTATGGCTATCTCCACAGACGATGAGTTTCCCTGGCTGAGTCAAGCCAGTCTCTGGCCCCACCATATGGACAATGCCTTGATTGGCAGACCCATGTGGCGCATGTGGAATACCGAATTCCACCACATTGCGAGCTAAGGCATCCATCTGAGCCTTGGAAATGACATCACGAATATCATAGATATTAACCGTTGGAACATTGTGGTCAAATGTACCAAAGGTCAACTCTGGCCGACGGACCTGACGTCCAGCCTCTCGCAAACCATCAAAAGCCTGGGGACTGGTCACCTCATGGATATAGTGTTGGTCCACATAAAGGAGCTGGGGCTGACCTTCCTGCCCTGTAATCACATGGCGGTCCCAGAGCTTATCAAAAATAGATTTACCACTCATATCTACCCACCTCCAATCTGGGCAATAATGGCCTCCGTCATTTCTTTGGTAGAGGCAGTGCCACCTAGATCTTTAGTGAAGATACCCTGTGCAAAGACCGCTTCAACGGCTTGGCGAATGGTTTGACCAGCTTGAGCCAAATCAAAACTTTCTTCTAGCATCATGGCGACAGATAGAATCATACTGACAGGATTGGCAATGCCCTGGCCAGCAATATCTGGTGCCGAACCATGGATAGGTTCATAAAGACTAGGACCTGCCACCGCATGACTGGCTGACGGCAAGACGCCCAAGGTTCCTGTCAAAACACTCGCCTCATCTGACAAAATATCGCCGAAGAGATTTTCCGTTACCAGAACATCAAAGCGACTAGGATTGGTAATCAAGAGCATGGCTGCGCTGTCGACCAACTGGTGTTCCAAGACCACATCTGGATAGTCCTTAGCCACCTCATCCGCTACCTTACGCCATAATTTTGACGTCGCCAGTACATTTTGTTTATCAATGCTGGTGACTTTTTTTCGTCTTTTTTGGGCTAGGTCAAAGGCAGAGCGGACAACTCGTTCGATTTCCTCAACTTGATAGGTATTGCTATCGCTGGCTTGGTCAGTTCCAAGGATATGCTCTCCAAAATAAATCCCGCCTGTCAACTCCCGTACCATGACCAAATCTACACCGTCCAAGCGTTCCGCTTTCAGTGGAGAATGGTTTTTGAGACTGTCAAAAATCTTAACAGGACGGATATTGGCAAAGAGCTGCAATTCCTTGCGGAGCTGGAGCAGGCCTTGCTCTGGACGAACCGCTGCACCGTCATACTGGGGGGCTCCAATGGCCGCTAGTAAAATCGCATCGGCCGTCCGACAGGCTGCCAAGGTTTGGTCTGGCAAGGGATGACCGGCCTGGTCAATGGCCGCTCCACCAAAGGCATGCTCCTCAACCAAATAGTCAAAGCCGACCTTCTTGGCAACTGTCGCTAAGACCTCTAGACCTGCACCCATGATTTCTGGTCCAATACCATCACCAGACAAGGCTACAATTTTTTTCGTCATACTTCCTCCTAGATGTGTGGTAAGTCTTTCTCTGATAGTTTCCTATCTATCTGTCCGCTATTTTCTTTCTGTACCATGACATTGGCATGAATATAGGCAATGGCCGAAGCCTTCAGTACGTCAAAGTCAATACCAGAGGCATTGAAGATAGTTTCCGTTGCCTTGTTTTCTACAGCAACCAGTACACGAGCTTGGGCATCGATACCGTCAGTAATAGCGTCGATATGATACCGTTCCAAGCTGATTTCCTGCTGGAAGAATTGGTCAATGGCATTAAAGACAGCCTCAACCGAGCCCTTGCCTGACTCTGCAACAACCACTTCTTCCTCATCTTGATTGATGAAAATGACCTGAGCCTGAATACTTCCGTCAGACTGACTATCCAAACGCAAATCTTTAAATTGGAAGCCATCACGATTGCTGATTTCTGTCCCAGCTACCAAGGCACGAATATCTGCATCCGTGATTTTTTCCTTCTTGTCTGCCAGGTTTTTGAAACGAGCAAACAAGCTAGTAACGTCTCCTTCTTCAAAATACAAGTCTAATTCCTTCAGTTTTTCCACAAAGGCATGGCGTCCAGATAGTTTACCCAGTGGCAGAGAATTTTTCTTGACCCCTACCAACTCAGGTGTAATGATTTCATAGGTCAATGGATTTTTCAAGACACCATCTTGGTGGATACCTGACTCGTGTGAGAAGGCATTGCCACCGACCACTGCCTTATTGCGTGGAATGGCAATTCCAGAAAAGCGAGAGACCAATTCCGAAGTATTAAGGGTTTCCTTGAGGACAATGGGACTGGTTACGCCATAAAAATCTTTCCGAATTTCAAGGGCTACAGCCACCTCTTCCAGTGCCGCATTTCCAGCCCGCTCCCCAATACCATTGATAGTACCCTCGACACGACCAGCTCCATTTTTAATAGCTGAAAGGGTGTTGGCAACAGCCATACCTAGGTCATTATGGCAATGGGGACTGAAAATAATCTCACGGTCCGATTTGACATTAGTTGTCAGATAACGGAAAATTTCACCGTAGTGTTGTGGAGTGGTAAAACCAACTGTGTCTGGAATATTGATGTAAGTCGCACCCGCATCTACCGCTGTTTGCACCACTTGAAGCAAGTAATCCAACTCCGTCCGCGTCGCATCTTCTGGCGAGAACTCGACTACCTCAAAACGCTCACGGGCATAGCTGACATGTTCAGTGATTTGCACCAAAATTTCTTCTTTGGTCTTTTGCAGTTTAAATTCACGATGGATGGGACTGGTAGCAATAAAAACATGGATCTGCGGATACTTGGCATCTTTCAGAGCCTCATAACAAGCATCAATGTCTGATTTGACTGACCGAGCCAATCCTGTCACAGCCGTCTTGGTCATCGCCGCCGCAATCTGACGGACCGCTTCAAAAGAATCAGGACTGGCCGCTGGGAAACCCGCTTCGATAGCAGAAATCCCCCATTTTTCCAACTGCTTGGCAATGGTCACTTTTTCCTTGATAGAAAAATTCACACCCGGCGTCTGTTCACCATCCCGTAAAGTCGTATCTAAAAATTCAATCACACGCATAAGAATACCTTTCTAAATAACCCTAACCTTACTATTAGGTTCTTTTTCTTAGTTTTGTAAGTAAACCAAGTAAAAAAGAAAACACCTCGAGGACTCCTACCCGCGAGATGTTGTCAACAGCGCCCGCTTGGTAAGCCAAACAGGACTAATGCATTCTTTCAGCACTAGCCCGACCGTCGCAACAACAAAGCAAAGAATTTTGTAGTGACAGGTTTCATTTGACTTTTCCTCTCTGTATTTTACTTGTTGTCTATGATAACGCACTTTTTTTCACTTGTCAACAGAAAAATGGAAATTTTCTGAAAAATCCGAACAATGCGTCAATTTGCACAAATTCAGGCAATGAAAACCGTGCTCCAATTGAAGCACGGTTCAGGTGTTTAGTTCCGTCTAGAACTAGAAAAAATTGCCACCAATAAAACGGCTCCTAAAACAGATGGTACAACTGCCATTTCGCCGAATTGTGGACCCCAATCACCAAAGAGCAACTGTCCAATCCATGAACCTGAAAGACCAAGGATAATATTTCCCAGACAGCCACGACGGTCATCTGATGAGGTCAAAGCCCCAGCAATTAAGCCAATAATAGCACCTGCGATAATACTTGATAACATTCTGTATTCCTCCTTATTTACAAAATGGGAGTGGGAAAGAACTCGACTAGGTCAAAAAGAGTTCGTCTTCCCACCCCCGCACAGTTGATTAGGTCAGATTTGGAGTGCAAAACACGAACAAATCTGCCAATCAACCACTGCGCTGAGATGTTGATACGAACTCTGAGAAGTGATCCTGGGCTTTTTGCCCAGTTTCATTCAAATATCATTAGATAGCCCACTCGCCGTCACGGAAGATTGGTACACGGGTTCCATCTTCACGGATACCGTCAATGTTCATCTTGTTGGAACCAATCATGAAGTCCACATGGACATCTGAACGGTTGAGACCAGCTTCTTTCAGCTCTTCTTGGCTCATTTCTGTACCACCTTCGATAGAGAAGGCATAGGCTTGACCAATCGCCAAGTGGTTTGAGGCATTTTCATCAAAGAGAGTGTTGAAGAAAGTCACACCTGATTGAGAGATTGGGCTCTTGTCTGGCACAAGGGCAACTTCACCGAGACCGCGTGCACCGGCATTGTCAAAGACCAATTTCTTCATGACTTCATCGCCTTTTTCAGCCGTTACATCCACGATTTCACCATCTTTGAAGGTTACTTTGATGCCTTCGATGATGTTACCGTTGTAGCTGAGTGGTTTTGTAGAAGTTACATAGCCGTCTGCCACACGGTAGTCAGGTGCTGTGAAGACCTCTTCTGTTGGCATGTTGGCAATAAAGTGCTCACCTTGGGCATTGATCGATCCAGCTGCTTCCCACAAGTGATTTTTCGGCATACCGAGTACCAGGTCAGTTCCTGGTGCTGTATAGTGTAATTTGACAAACTGCTCGTCGTTAAGAACCTTAGCCTTAGCCACCAAGCGTGCCTCGTGCTCTTCCCAAGCTTTGATTGGATCTTCTTCGTAGATACGGCAGGTCTTAAAGATTTGGTCCCAAAGGAGGTCCACTGCCTCCTCGTCAGAGGCTGCATTTGGGAAGACTTTTTTAGCCCATTCCAAACCAGAGGCTGCACCAAGTGTCCAGCTGATTTTGTTGGCTTGCGTTGCTTGACGCATTGGGTTCAAGGCCTGGCTAAGAGCACGGGCGTTGCGAGACAATTTCTCTGGATCCACACCGTCGTAAGCACCTGGATCATCTGACAAGACCACCAAACGGCTTGCCTTGCGCTCCAAGAGGTAGTTCATTTCTGTAATGCGTTGTGGGTGAACCTGTTCCAAGAGTTCTACATCGACATTAACCAAACGCTCACGCGCAATCACATCGTCCAACCAGTTGACCAAGACTTCAGCCGCACCGTGCGCATAAGCCTCTTTAACAATTAAACGAGCCAATTCAGCCTGTTCCACACCGATTGTCAATTGCACCGTGTGACCTGGCTGCACATTGATACCAGTTGAAACCAAGAGTTTCGCATATTTAGCGAGATTTTCTTTAAAATTTGGTAGTACCATTTTATTCTCCTTTGAAATGTAATACTAGATTATTGTACCATATTTTCTCATTTTTCTGACAAAAAAAACAAAGCCCTCCAATCCAAAGATTAGAGGGACTTGGCAACAAATAAATTTGGGAGGCGATAATCAGGAATACACTATCTTAGCCATTCCGTAGGTAGCTCAAACAGTCTGGGGGACTGTTTGAGGAGTAAACCCAGAAACAAGAAAGTTTACTACCGTCCGACATCATCTCAGGAAAGTCTGAAAAGAGATTTTGTCTACAAACTCTTTTCATTTTCTTCCTGACTATTTTTAAAACAAATCATCAAAGAGGCTGAGTTGGTTATCCTCTGGCATTTTACCGAGGATACCCATCTCGTCCATTTTTTCAACCAGCGTTGTGGACAAGCCACCCCGTTTGCGGAGCTCTGTTTTGGAAAGGAATTCCCCTTCTTCACGGGCTGCAACCAATTGCTTGGCTACGTTTTCACCCAGACCGTCCATGGCTACAAAAGGCGGTATCAAGGTATCCTCTTCAATCAAAAACTCGGTCGCATGGGACTTGTAGAGGTCCAGCTTGCCAAACTTGAAGCCACGCTCCAGCATTTCATTGACCAATTCTAGGGTAGTATAGAGATCTTGCTCGACGTTGGAGGCCTCGTTATTCTTCTTCTTGAGGGTGATTTCTTCCATCTTGGCCTTGACCCGGTCCAAACCACCTGACATCGTCGCCAAATCAAAGGCCTTGGCACGGATAGAGAAATAGGCCGTGTAGTAATAAAGCGGATGATGAACCTTGAAGTAGGCTACCCGCAGGGCCATCATAACGTAGGCCGCCGCATGGGCTTTGGGGAACATGTACTTGATTTTTCCACAGGATTCGATGTACCAGTCCGGCACCTTATTGTCCTTCATGGCTTGGATGTAGCCGTTGCGCTCTTCCTCGGAAATTTTCAGCCAGAGGCCCTTCCGCACCCGCTCCATGATGTTAAAGGCCATTTTCGGTGGCAAACCAGCATGCATGAGATAGACCATAATGTCATCCCGACAGCCGATGACGGTGGATAGGTCGGCAATTCCCGCCTTGATCAAATCCTGGGCATTGCCCAACCATACGTCCGTACCGTGAGATAGTCCAGACAGCTGGAGTAATTCAGAGAAGGTGGTCGGCTTGGTTTCCTCCACCATGCCTCGAACGAAGTTGGTCCCAAACTCGGGAATCCCCAACATACCGGTCGGTGTGCCAATCTGCTCTGGGGTAACTCCCAGAATTTCCGTGCCAGAAAAGAGGGCCATGACACCTGGGTCATCCGCCGGAATAGTCTGTGGATCGATGCCAGACAAGTCCTGCAATTTACGAACCATGGTCGGGTCATCGTGCCCTAGGACATCGAGCTTGAGAACGTTCTCGTCAATATCGTGGAAGTTGAAGTGAGTAGTCTGCCAGTTGGCGGTCACATCATCGGCCGGGTACTGAACAGGCGTAAAGTCATAGACATCCATGTAATCAGGGAACACGATAATCCCCCCTGGATGCTGGCCTGTCGTCCGTTTGACACCAGCCGCTCCTGCCGCTAAGCGCTCCACCTCTACATCACGGTAGAATTTACCATAATCCCGCTCATAGCCACGGACAAAACCGTAGGCTGTCTTGGCCGCAACCGTACCTACCGTTCCTGCCCGAAAGGCATTTTCCGCGCCGAAAATATCTCGCACATCCAAGTGGGCAGAGGGCTGGTCATCACCAGAGAAGTTCAAGTCAATATCGGGTACCTTGTCCCCATCAAAACCAAGGAAGGTCTCGAAGGGAATATCCTGTCCGTCCTTGTTGTACTTGTTGCCACACTGGGGACAAGGCTTATCCGGCATATCGAAGCCCGAACCATAGGAACCGTCTGTGATAAATTCACTATGCTGGCAGTTGGGGCAGACATAGTGAGGAGGCATAGGGTTTACTTCCGTAATCCCAATCATGGTAGCAACGAAACTGGAGCCGACAGACCCCCGTGAACCAACCAGGTAGCCCCGCTCATTTGACCGTTGGACCAACATCTGCGATGCCAGGTAAATCACGGCGAAGCCATTACCCAGAATGGACGTCAACTCCTTCTCAATTCGCAGATCGATAATATCTGGCAGAGGATTGCCATAAATCTCGAAAGCCTTCTGGTAGGTCAACTCCGCCACTGTCTCTTCTGCCTTTTCAATATAGGGCGTGTAGAGGTCAGGCTTGACCACTTCCACATCCTCGAAACGATCCAGCATGGCATTTGGATTAGTGATGACAATCTCACGCGCCTGCGCCTCGCCTAGGAAGGCAAATTCATCCAGCATTTCACTGGTAGTACGGAAATGCGCCTTGGGCAGGGGAGCAGGCTGGGCAGTCTCACCATTGCCGATAGTCCAGTTAATCGGCGAACTTTGGCCCAAGGCCCGCACAATAATTTCACGATAAATTTCTTCCTCGGGGTCAATATAGTGGACATTACCCGTCGCAAGAACAGGCAGATTAGCCCTGCGACCGACCTCAATCAACTGCTTGATGGTCTCCTCAATCTCGCCCATGTTCTTGAATTGCTCCTTGGCAATCATGGGCGCGTAGAGAGCTGGAGGCATGACCTCGATAAAGTCATAGTAGGTAGCCTTCTTAACCGCATCGTCAATGCCCTTGGACAAGAGTTCGTCGAAGATTTCACCCTCTTGGCAGGCCGTTCCCAAAATCAAGCCTTCTCGATGAGCATCCAGCACCGTCCGCGGAATCCGAGGAACACCCTCAAAATACTGGGTATTGGACAGGGAAACCAGCTTGAAGATATTTTTCAGCCCGACCTGATTGATCACATAGACCGTCGCATGCTTGACGCGGGCTTTTTTGTAGGAATCCTCAGCAATCAGGTCACGATTGAGCTGATTGAGATTGGTAATAGCGTGCTTTTCGAGTGCATCTTTCAAGAAAATAAAGAGTAGACGACCAGTCGCCTCGGCATCGTAGTTGGCCATGTGGTGGTGCTCCAAGGCAACCCCAAACCGCTTGGTCAGCGGCCCCAAACCGTGCCGTTTGAAATCTGGATAGAGATTGCGGGCAAATTCCAGCGTATCAATGACCGGCTGCGTAATGGTCGGCAGACCCGCCCGTTCATAGTTGACATCCATAAAGCCGACGTCAAAGCTGGCATTGTGGGCAACCAGAACGCTGTCCTGACAGAATTCCTGAAACTCCCGCAGGACCTGCTCCAAGGGCTTGGACCCCTGCACATGCTGGTCCGTAATTCCCGTCAACTCGGTCGTGAACTGGCTGAGTGGGTGCCCCGGATCAATAAATTCATCAAATTCTGCAATGATATTGCCCTTGTACATCTTAGATGCCGCAATCTGAATCAGAGCATTGTTGACCGCAGAAAGTCCGGTCGTCTCCACGTCAAAGACTACATAAGTCGCATCTAACAAAACCAAATCCGTCTCATTGTAGACAATAGGCACCGAGTCCTCAACGATATTGGCCTCCATCCCGAAAATCGGCTTGATACCCGCTTTTCTGGCAGCGTGGTAACCATGAGGGAAGGACTGGACATTGCCGTGGTCGGTAATAGCAACCGCCTTGTGCCCCCAGGCTGCAGCCCGTGCCACCAAGTCCTCAACGGCAGGAAGGGCATCCATGGTTGACATGTTGGTATGGGCATGAAATTCGACCCGTTTCTCACCTTCTGGCATCAGGTCCTTGCGGATTTCCTTCTTGACTTCTTGGATTTCCTGGACATTCATGGTCAGATCACGGGTGAAATTGTTGGTCTCCACATTTCCCCGCACCCGGAGCCATTGCCCCTTCTTTATCATGCTAAATTTCTGGGCCTCTTCCTCATTTTTAGCCCATTTTTGCAGGGTAAACGAAGAGGTATAGTCGGTCATCTTGAAGTTGATAATGACCCGTCCCGTCTTGGTTGTCTTGTGCTCCGCTTCAAAGACTAGCCCCTCAAAGACCACGCGGTTTTCCTCACTGTCAACCTCAATCATAGGCGTAATCTCCGCCTTATCGATGGCTACCTTGGCAGGCCGGTTGGTCTTCTTATATTCTGGGACAAATGGCTGAGCTGCCTCTGGTGGTGGCGCCATCTGTGCTAGTTGTTCCAGAGCAGCCAGATTTTCCTCATTGGCCTGCTGGTAAATTTGCTCATTCTGATTCTGGAAGTCCGCAGCCTGTTGCTCGGTCATGGTTTGACAAACTTCGATGTCCACCTTGAGATTTGCAAAGCCAAAACGGGCGTATTGCTCGACTAGATTTGGCAGATGATTCTTGCGAAAATGAACCGTGTCAATGGTTTCAGGTCCCTTGATCCAGAGAACACCATCCCGATAGACGACTTCCAGCGGCTGAAAGAGGGCCTTGAAACCAGCACTCTGGCAGAGCTCCTCCGTAAAGGCCTCCGGATAGTAGGCCACCAGCAAGTCACCGTCGTAGGCTTCCAAATCCGTCACAATGGCAAAACGGACCCTATTGCCCATCTTTTCAAACTCAGTAGCTAGCCTTGCCTTGAAAAGCTGATAATCCAGAAGGGGCAAGGGAGCAGGTAAGCGGAAGGTAAATTCCCAGAGCTTGCTGACCTTGTGAAGGACAACCTTCTCAATCTTTCCAGATGAAAAAGCCTCTGATTGCCGAGCATCAAGAGGCATATTGATCTGTTGGAGCAAGAGTTGAAATTTATCTGACATGTTGATTTCCTTTGAATGTTGTTAGGAGTATTTTACCACAATCCAGCCCAATTTTCGAGGGGAAGACTATGGCAAGTCCTGACCACATTCACCTTTCTACCAGGCAGCCGCATCCGTATCCGCTAGCAGATAATCCAGCCACTTACGGTCTTTCAAGCGACAGAGGGTCACCGAAATCCCAGCCATGTCTAAGCTGGTCATCAATCTTCCCTGCTTGATAAAAGGAAGCTGCAGGCCCTGCAAATCTAGAAATTGGCAGATAGCATTCGTGAAGATTCCCAATTCCAACTCTGAAACGGTACCCAAATTGTTGACCAAAAGGATATAATCTTCACCCTCTCGCCAGTGGAATTTTATCTTTAATTTGTTGACGATTTCATTGGCCAACTGCTCAGCCGATTCAAAAGTGACCGTCCGGTAACCTTCCTCCCCGTGAATCCCCATGCCATAGGAAATCTTGCCCTTTTCCAGCTGAAAGAGGGGTTGGTCATGCCCAGGAAAATGAGCAGACCTGGTCGCAAAGCCAATGGTAGCAATCTCCGTCGCCAATTCTAGGCCAAGGGCCTCCAGTTCAGCCAAACTGGCCCCAGCCTGAGCCGCAGCACCTAAGATTTTATGCAAGAAAATAGTGCCAGCCAGCCCCCGATGCCGCATCTGAAATTGCTTTTTGGGCTCGACAGAAATATCATCGTGGGAAACAATATAGCGGACATCGATTCCTTCCTGACGCGCCTGTTTAATGGCCTGGCCGAAGTCTGCTAAATCAGCCTCGAAATTCTTGACAATGACAAAGACACCCTGCCCTCTATTGATATGGCGGATAGCTCTTAAAATCTGCTCTGGAGTCGGCGGAATAAAGATTTTCCCATAGACAGCGGCAGTCAGCATACCCTGGCCGACAAAACCAATATGGGCCGGTTCATGCCCGGAACCACCACCCGACAAAATCGGCACCCGGTCCTCGGCCTGATGTTTATCCACAATAATGGGATAATTCTCCAGTTGCTCCAAATGAGGATGAGCCAGCAAGAGCCCATCTATATAGGATTGTAGCAAATCTTCCTCCTGATAAAATAGTGGCAATTGACTCATTGTCCTCTCCCTCCTTCAAGTGATTGCAACAAGACGGAAACTAGGTTCCGATAGGAAGTATGTAGCTGGCGATGGGGGTCAACCACCCCCGCCTCAATAAAGCCCACCAAACCCTTAGTATGGTAGTCTAATAGGAAGAGCCTTAACGCCCCTACTACCTCTACCTCTTGCTTAACAGACCACTCATCTATAATTTTTTCCAGCAAAAGCCTAACATAGTCAGATAAATAGCTCCTGAAGTCATTCTGCTCATTGACTGAAAAAATCCGTGCATAAAAAGACTGGTTGCTGTCGAAATAGTAAAGTAACTCATCCAACAACTTCCATCCACTAATATAATTCAAATTATCCGTAATCTGCTCTTCCAGCTCCGTCTTAAAAATCCAATCTAAGAGCTCATACTTGTCTAGGAAATGATTGTAGAAGGTCTGGCGACGGATAGCAGCCTCCTGCATAACCTCTACCACAGACACCTTCTCAAATCCCTTTTCAATCAACTGCTTTTTAAATGCCTTTGCGATGCGCTTTTTGGTCAGCAATGAAGTGCCCATGCTGCCTCCCTTCTGGTCTCTCCTATCTTATTATACATTATCAGATACACTTATGTAAAAAAAGGGACAAAATTGACCAATTGTCCCTTTAATTTGTCTACACAATACAATATAATAATCTTAGTATTATATCACGGAGGTTTTCTCATGAAAAAAATTATCAATCAACCTGAAAATGTTGTTGACGAAATGCTCAATGGCCTGGTCTTTATGCACAATGACCTGGTAGAACGTCTAGAGGGCTTTGAAGTCATAGTCCGCAAGGCAGAAAAGACTGGCAAGGTCGGTATCATCTCTGGAGGAGGCTCTGGCCACGAACCATCTCATGCAGGCTTTGTCGGTAAAGGTATGCTGTCTGCTGCTGTCTGTGGCGCAGTATTTACCTCCCCAACACCGGACCAAATCCTAGAGGCAATCAAGGCAGCTGATGAAGGTGCCGGGGTCTTCATGGTCATCAAGAACTACTCTGGTGACATCATGAACTTTGAAATGGCCCAAGAATTGGCAGAAATGGAAGGCATCGAGGTTGCAAGTGTAGTTGTCGACGATGATATTGCCGTGGAAAATAGCCTCTATACCCAAGGTCGACGCGGGGTTGCTGGAACCATCCTAGTTCATAAAATTCTCGGACATGCTGCTGAACAAGGCCAGTCTCTCACTGCCATCAAAGAGTTGGCCGACAAATTAGTTCCACAGATTAAGACAATTGGTCTGGCCCTATCTGGTGCAACCGTTCCTGAAGTAGGAAAACCTGGCTTCGTTTTAGAAGAAGATGAGTTTGAATATGGGGTCGGCATCCACGGCGAACCTGGCTATAAGAAGGAAAAATTGCAACCGTCCGCAACATTGGCAGCCGAATTGGTTGAAAAATTAGCTCAAGGCTTTGAGCTCAAAGAAGGCGAACATTACGGTCTTCTCATCAATGGTCTAGGCGCAACCCCACTCATGGAGCAGTATGTCTTTGCCAACGACGTAGCTAAACTATTGCTGGAAAAAGGCATTGAGGTAGACTACAAGAAAATCGGCGATTACATGACATCAATTGATATGGCTGGCCTATCATTGACCCTTATAAAATTAGAAGAACCAAGCTGGCTAGAGGCTCTAAACGCCCCTGTACAAGTAGCCGGCTGGTAGGAGAAAAACTATGGATGTAAGAACAGCATTGGCTTGGATGACACGATTCAACGAAAAAATTCAAGCAAACAAGGATTACCTAAGCGAGCTGGACACCCCTATTGGTGATGGTGACCATGGAGGCAATATGGCCCGTGGGATGGCTGCTGTTATGACTGAACTGGATGGCAAGGAATTTGCCAGTGCGGACCAGATTTTCAAAATTGTAGCCATGCAACTGCTCAGTAAGGTAGGTGGTGCCTCTGGTCCCCTCTACGGTTCGGCCTTTATGGGTTTGTCCAAGGCTAGCCAAGCTGGTGCTGAACTGGCTTCTATGTTACAAGAAGGCCTGGATATGATTCAAAAACGCGGCAAGGCGGATCTGGGCGAAAAAACCATGGTCGACGTCTGGACCCCTGTCATCTCTGCCATTAGGGAAGACAAACTCACTCCTAATCTGATTCAGGAAATTGTCCAAGCTACTGCTGATACACTTGCGACTAAGGGACGTGCTTCCTATGTTGGCGAACGTTCTGTCGGCCACATCGATCCTGGTTCTTACTCATCTGGCCTACTCTTTGAATCCCTCCTGGAGGTGACAGGTTCATGACAAAAACTGGCATCTTACTAGTCTCCCATTCCAAAAATCTTGCCCAGGGGATTATCGATTTAGTCTCGGAAGTAACTCAGGACGTTTCTTTGACCTACTGCGGTGGCTTGGAGGATGGTTCAATCGGCACTAGCTTTGAGACCGTCCAGGAAAAGTTAGAAGAAAATGATGCAGACACCATCTTAGCCTTTTTCGACCTAGGAAGCGCTCGGATGAATATCGAAATGGTTGCTGATTTTTCAGAAAAAGAAGTCCTGATTCAGACTGTTCCCGTCGTTGAAGGCTGCTATACAGCTGCCGCTCTCCTACAGGCAGGAGCCGATTTAGAAACCATTCTGCACCAATTACAGGAGCTTGAAATCAAAAAATAGATTCATTATTAAAAGAGCCTGGGCAAGACATCCATGATGGCTTCGCCCTCACCCACAGAATAATGAAAACGAACATAAAGCCCTCACTAGGTGTATAATCT
>NZ_JBIMJP010000008.1:0-92392 GCF_043674155.1 Streptococcus sp. A23
TTCTGGCAAAAAGACCGACTATCAGACCAATAAACAGAAAAAGACAAACGCCTCTTAAGTGTTTGTCTTCAGTCTGAGACTTGCTTCTGGCAAGTCTATTGTTGTCTTTAGTTCTTCTGATAAAACTTGTTATGCTGGTAGATAGGGTCAAAGGTTAGATTGATGCCTAATTTACGAAGGACACTCTTGTCTTCATCGGATAGGATAACGGTTGAGTGGGCTTCGCTACCATTTAATTGGCCCAATTCTTTCATTGCTTGTGTAGCGACAGGGCTGTCTTGTGCAGTGATGGCAAGGGCGTTAAGAATCTCACTTGCATCGAGTCGTGTATTGGTTTTATCCAGATAATCTGCCTTCAATTCTTGGATTGGTCGGATGTAGTTTGGTTCGATGAGAAGGGTTTCGTCATCGATTTTAGCAATTTGCTTGATGGCATTGAGAAGGACAGTTGCAGTTGGCTTGAGGAGGTCAGATGTCTTACCTGTTACCATCTCACCATTTGGCAACTGAATGGCTAGGGCAGGGCTAGTTGTCAGCTCTGCTTTTTCGCGCGCAGCGATAACAACCTTACGATCTGCTGGTGTCACACCGACTTCATTCATGAGGAGTTCAATCTTTTTAACTGCTTGCTCACCAACCCGCTCTGCCTTGAAATCAACCAAGGTTTGGTAGTAGCGACGGATGATTTCTTGCTTGGATGCTTCGATCGCAGCCTCTTCGTCCACGATGGAATAGCCCACCATGTTAACGCCCATGTCTGTCGGTGAGGCGTATGGTGATTTGTTCAAAATACGTTCAAAGGTACGGTTGAGGACAGGGAAGACCTCGATATCACGGTTGTAGTTGACCGCAGTTTTGCCGTAGGTTTGCAGGTGGAAGGGGTCAATCATGTTGAGGTCGTCCAGGTCGGCAGTTGCTGCTTCATAGGCCAAGTTAACGGGATGGTGGAGTGGTAAGTTCCACACTGGGAAGGTTTCAAACTTGGCATAGCCTGATGTTACTCCATGCAATTGGTCGTGGTAAAGTTGGGAGATACAGGTCGCCAATTTACCTGAACCAGGTCCAGGTGCGGTGACAACGACGAGATTGCGACTGGTTTCAATGTAGTCATTTTTGCCCATCCCCTCTGGAGAAATGATGTGGTCGATATCAGAAGGATAGCCCTTGATTGGGTAGTGGAGATAGGACTTGATACCATGTTTTTCCAACTGTTTGCGGAAGGCGTCTGCGGCTGGTTGGTTGCGGTACTGGGTAATGACCACAGAACCAACATAAATATCAATATCATTGAAGGTGTCAATCAAGCGGAAGACTTCTTGGTCATAGGAAATACCCAAGTCACCACGTGCCTTAGAATGCTCGATATTGCTGGCATTGATGGCGATGACAATTTCTACTTGGTCTTTTAACTCTTGGAGGAGTTTGATTTTGTTATCTGGTTCATAGCCAGGCAAAACACGGGCTGCGTGGAAATCTTCCAACATTTTCCCACCAAATTCCATATAGAGCTTGCCTTCAAACTGAGCAATTCGTTCTAAAATATGGTCACGTTGCAAATTCAAGTATTTAGTTGAATCAAATGCGATTTTTTTCATAAATATGTCCTCCAAATGTGTATTAATCTCTGGGAAAACAAAAAATAGCTCCCTAAAACTAGGGAGCCTTTTCTCCGACCTCTCAAAAGAGGTGCCCGAACAATACTATAACAAACTGTGCTAATCTTGTCAAGAAAAAGCCAGATAGAATGAAATTAAATAAGTGTTTAAAAAAACTTTAACTTTTATGAAATTAAGTGTTGACTTTATTAAAATAAAGTATAAAATATTATTAAACAAGTGTTTAATTTTGATTTAAGGAGATGTTTATGAAAAAGCTGTTCAACAATAAATTGTTCTTATCAAGCTATCTGGCAGATGTTATTTCCAACTTTGGAGACACGCTTTACTATCTAGCTCTGATGAACTATGTCCTGTTTCTACCAGATACCAAGTTTGCTCTGGCTATGATTACGGTTTCTGAAACTCTGCCAATCTTGTCGGGACTTTTTATGGGAATCTGGGCTGATCGGACAAAAAACAAATTGGATACCATTCTAGCAACCTTAGTTGTCCGTTTCGGTTTATATGCACTTGTTGGCTTCCTAATGGGATTTACACCAGCACTCTGGATTGTAGCAGTCGTTTGTATGGTGAATTTCCTGTCTGACTTGGCTGGCCAATATGAAAATGGTCTTTATATGCCACTTAGCCTGCGGGTTGTAGCGGCAGAGGACCGTGAAACAGCCATGGCTTTTAAGAACACCGTGGGCGGCATCTTGATGATTGTCTTTCGATCCAGCGGTGCCATTCTCATCGGTTATATGTCTTACCAGCATCTTGCCTTTTTCAATGCTGGAACCTTCTTGGTCAGCCTTGCGATTTTGGTAGGTTTGCGTCCAGCTTTTGCCAAGTTGTTGAAAGAAAATCCTATCCAAGAAGTTGAACAAACCGAAACAGAAGCAGGACTTATCAAAGGAATCGGTCAGAGCCTCAAAGAATCTTATCAAGCCATTCAAAACATCCCTGTACTAAAGACTTCTATTCTGACCATTGCGGGTATCAATACGGTTGGCAGTGCCGTACCTCCCTTGGTTATCCTGGCTATGAAGGAGTTTTCAGACTTCATGATTGTCAATTCTGGCATAACTCTTGCCTTGGTCTTTAATCTCTTTTCTGTCGGCTACATCCTTGGCTCTAGTTTAGGCATGGCTTTCTTCAAACATGTCAGCTTATCCAACCTGCTCAAATTTTGTACAGGTTTGTCGGTTCTCCTATTTATTGGTTTCTATCTTCATAATATTTACATTGTAATGGCCGTTATTTTACTCAATACCATGACGGCTGGTATTATCAATCCAAAATTGTATGCCTTGATAATGAATGAACTACCAGAGGATAAATTGGCGACTATCAATGCAGGAATGGGGACCATATTTAATATTGGGATGCTTGCAGGTCAAGCCTTGGTAGCTCTGATGGTGACACTTTTGTCTGTCACAAGCATCTCCCTTATCTTCCTCTTGCTTTCTGTGGGACTCTTGGGCTATACTGTTATTAAACCAAAAAAGAGTTCGTTCAAGTTTAGAAAGAAGCAATATGAAATTAGATTACCGAGATTATAGAAGCGAGATTGTTGAAAAGTTCTTTATTCCTTTAATTGTCACGGAACGTGAGGAACCGATTGAGGCGGATTTGTCACAGAAAGAAAGAGACATTCTCAAAGATGCCTTGGATATTCGTGATGAGATGGAAGAAAAGTTGGCAGATTTTCGTCAGGAAGTCAACGAGGTCTTTGTTTGGGGTCATATCTTTAACATTTTGCATAGTCTTTATTTCTATCTCTTGAATGATGGGCAGGATCCAAAGACAGTCGAGGAAGCTTGTCAGTTGATTTTAAAGCTGTCTCAAGAAGAAGTAGAAGAGACTATGCGGACCATGTTGGCATCAGAAAATGAAGGTCATCGCGAGAAGGACCTCAGCCTCATGGAACTCTTGGAGAATACGGGCAAAAAACCAGCTGATAAATGGTACTGGTCGCTGGCAATCCGCAATCCACTAGAAACTGTTGAGCGGTCTGTCCATCTCTTGGATAAGATGCTTCCAATCTATCAACCCTATTTTGAGCAGGCAAGAGCGGAGCGGGAAGAATTTGCTCAGGAATTTGACATTGAAAAACTTTATCGAGACTCCAAACAGTTGTCCATGACTGGCTTGGATACTTTAGGAGTGGAAACTGCCCAATTCTTCGTTCTCAGTCCTTGGAATTATTGGTTTGCTTATTATGGCAACGAAGAATTTGACTATATGAAAGTCGCTCTTTTAGCTTCCTGTCGAATTGACCAGATTATGCTCTCAAATGACGAGCTGGATCTGGATGATTTGACAACGGCTCTTAAAGTCATCAGTGATAGCACGCGTTATCAGGTCTTGGTGGAGTTGACCAAGCCCCATGCCAAGAGCAAGGATATTGCAGAACGTCTGGCTATTACAGGGGCAGCGGTATCTTTCCACACCCAAAAGCTGATTAACGGCGACCTCCTCCTCTTTAATACCAAGGACAGTGATGTCAAATACAGTGTCAATCGGGATTTACTCCAACAGGTGATTGATAAGTTGAAAGAGGATTTTGATTTGTAAAAAAGCCTTGTAAGTTAAGTCTTACAAGGTTCTTTTGTGCTTATACTCTTCGAAAATCGAAATCAGACGTTGTTGACTTGATTTGAAGAACTTCAGTTCTATCCGCATCTGCGTCGCCTAGTCTGTTTTTGATTTTCATTGAGTATTAATGATTAACCAGCTGAGCAGTTGGCAAGTGATGATGGTGATAAGGAAGACTAACCAACCTTGATGTATTTTGGTCAGGGAACTAGTTTCTAGGAAGAAAAAGCTGATTTCGACTGGGATAACATGGATAAAATAATAATAGCTGGCGTATTCTTTTAGAAATTGGAATTTTTTCTCGCGGAAGAGGTCTGTGGTTAGGGTCCAGGCGACTAGATAGGCTGTGAATGGAATCAGGCTAAATAGAAAGTTCTTGTCGTAGCCCTGATTGAGATAGATGATAGTGGTTTCAAAGGCTAAAAGGGCTGTGCAGACAAGTAGTTTGTTTTTTTGTCGGTATTGGAAAATGGGGTGATTGAATTTGTCGGCTAGATAAAAGCCTGTCAGGACAAAAATCGGTGCGTAGAAGAGGCCGTTGCGGCTGGTGAAAAAGAAGGTTTTGTAGCTGTCAAATGCGGTCAGGAAAATCGATTCTGCCAGGTAGGAGGAGTAGGTTTCGACTGAGCCTAGAAGATAGAGAAGGCAGGCTAGACAAGCTGTGATGCGCCAGCTCCATTTCCTTAAAGAATAGTGGACGAGGACAAGACCTAGCAGGAAGGCGGGCATGTACCAGAGTTGGTAGCTGGTGCCGGTGTAGGTCAGTCCGACTAGGAGTGCGAGGGGATAGTAGGGGAAGGGGATTTCTTGGAGTGTTAGGTAGATGAGGTAGAAGGGCAGGTAGAGGGCGGACCAGGTCAAGTATTGTTTGCTGTAGCGGATGAGGTATTGTTTGGAGAGGCTGGGGTAGTTGCGTCGGAGGAAGAAGCTGGCTGTGACCATGAAGTAGGGAACGACCATGCGACTAAAGATTGATTTTTGGATGAAGTGGAGCTGGTCTGCTTCAAATAACCTGCGGCAATGGAGGGCGATAACGAGAATGGCTCCGATGAACTGGATGAGGGAGAGCAGTGATGTATTGAGTGGTTTCGTCTTATTTTGCATACTAACGTTTTTCTTTTTTTCTTCCATTTTATCGAAATCTGATGAATATGTAAATGTTTGCAAAAAGATGTGGAGAGGTGCTGGCTGAAACTTAGTTGACAAGAGAAGTCCAGTGGAAAATATGGTATAATGTTAGGACGGAGTAAATGTAAACCATCTATTTCGTTTAAGTTAGAAAGGAGCATATAGATGAAAGATTTACATGCAAAATTATTGGCTGATTTTGGGATTGATTTTTCGGATTTGAATTTATTAGAAACGGCTTTTACCCATACTTCTTATGCCAATGAGCATCGCCTTCTAAAAATTTCACATAATGAGCGCTTGGAATTTTTAGGAGACGCTGTTCTCCAGTTGATGATTTCCAAATATCTCTATCAAAAATATCCTGATAGACCCGAAGGTGAGATGTCCAAGTTGCGTTCGACCTTTGTACGTGAGGAGTCTTTAGCTGGTTTTTCACGTGCTTGTGGTTTTGATCGGTTTCTTCGTCTTGGTAAGGGGGAAGAGAAGTCTGGAGGGCGAAATCGCGATACTATTTTAGGAGATGCTTTCGAGGCGTTCTTAGGAGCTCTGCTATTGGACAAAGGGGAAAAGACCGTGGAGGAATTTATCCATAAGGTCATGATTCCTCGTTTAGAAAAAGGGAATTTTGAGCGCGTGACCGACTATAAGACTGCTTTGCAGGAAATTTTGCAGGTCAATGGTGAGATTGCTATTTCGTATCAAGTAATAGCTGAGTCTGGACCTGCCCATGATAAGACCTTTGAAGTGGAGGTATCTGCTGATCAGCGTGTGATTGGTCGTGGTCGTGGTCGCTCTAAGAAATTAGCTGAACAAGCCGCCGCCAAAAATGCTGTGGAGGCTAGAGGATAGGTATGTATCTTAAATCGATTGAAATGCAGGGCTTTAAGTCCTTTGCGGATAAGACTAAGGTAGTCTTTGATCGTGGAGTGACTGCTGTTGTAGGGCCGAATGGTTCTGGCAAGTCTAATATTACAGAAAGTCTACGTTGGGCCTTGGGAGAGTCGTCTGCTAAAAGCCTACGCGGTGGCAAGATGCCGGATGTCATCTTTGCAGGGACGGAAAATCGGAAGCCGCTCAATTACGCATCGGTGACGGTGACACTGGATAATTCTTCTGGCTTTATTGCTGGGAAGGAAAAAGAAATCAAGGTGGAGCGCCAGATTTATCGGTCGGGCGACAGCGAGTATCTGATTGACGGGAAAAAAGTTCGCCTGCGGGATGTGCATGACCTTTTCATGGATACTGGTCTGGGACGGGATTCATTTTCTATTATTTCCCAAGGTCGGGTTGAGGCGATTTTTAATTCCAAGCCGGAAGAACGCAGAGCTATTTTTGAGGAGGCGGCTGGTGTCCTCAAGTACAAGACCAGAAAGAAAGAAACCGAGAGCAAGTTAGCCCAGGCTCAGGGAAATTTGGATCGTTTGGACGATATTATCTATGAGTTGGACAATCAGGTCAAGCCTTTGGAAAAACAAGCGCAGACGGCCAAGAAATTTTTGGAATTGGATGCAGAGCGCAAGGAGCTCTATTTGGATGTCTTGGTGGCCCAGCTCAAAGGGAGCAAGGAAAGATTAACAGCTAAGGAAGCAGAATTGGATCAGGTCAAGGCGGATTTGACCACCTATTACCAACAGCGTGACCAGCTGGAAGAGGAAAATCAGCACCTGAAATCACATCGTCATGCTTTGACCCAGCAAATGGAGCGGGAACAGGCTGTCCTCTTGGACTTGACCAAGTTAATCAGTGACTTGGAACGAAAAATCGAAGTCCATAAGTTGGAGTCCAGCCAGAATGAAACCAGTCGCCAAGAGGCAGAAGTCCGCCTGCAAAGCATGCAGGACAAATTGGCTACGGTAAGAGAAGAAGTGGCGAAAAAGACCGCGGCCATGATAGAGTTGGAAGAAAAATTGTCTGCCTTAAAGGCAGAGATTGCGGTCGTGGACAAGGAAATTTCTTATTTTTCAGAAGATCCAGACCAAGTCTTGGACCATCTGCGGGAGCAATATGTAGCCCTTATGCAGGCGGAGGCGGAGGCGTCCAACCACTTGACTAAATTGCAGCAGGACATTGCCAATCAAATCAGCCTATCAGAAAGCAAGTCGGAGGAATTGACCCGCTTGCAGGCTGAAAAAGAGACAGCAGAGAAAGAGCAGGCAGCCGGTCAGACCAGATTAGCCGAGACCGAACAGCATTTGCGAGACCTCTTGACCGATTACCGTCAGGCAGAAATGCAGGTGAGCCAAGCGGAGCAAGCTTACAAGGAGCAACAGTCGGCTATGTTCGACCTCTTGGATGCGATTAAGTCTAAGCAGGCGCGCCAGTCAAGTTTAGAGGCCATTTTAAAAAATCATTCAAACTTTTATGCAGGTGTCAAGGCGGTCTTGCAGGCAGCACCGACTATCGGTGGCATTATTGGTGCGGTCAGCGAGCAATTGACCTTTGATACACGCTATCAGATGGCACTGGAAATCGCCTTGGGTGGTGCCGGCCAGAACGTCATTGTAGCGGATGAGTCGACTGCCAAGCGGGCAATCGCTTATCTGAAAGACAAGCGTCAGGGTCGGGCGACCTTCCTGCCCTTGACGACCATTAAACCTCGTAGTTTGGCGAATCAGCAGCTGGCAATTTTGCAGGCGACACCCGGTTTTTTGGGCATGGCCAGTGATTTGGTGACCTACCAAGCACATTTGGAAAATATTTTCCAAAATCTACTGGGCACCATTGCCATTTTTGAGACCATTGATCAAGCCAATCAAGCGGCGCGAGCGACAAAGTTTCAGGTGCGGATAGTCACTATGGATGGTTCTGAAATCCGTCCCGGTGGTGCCTTTGCCGGGGGTAGCAACCGCAACAACAATACGACCTTTATCAAGCCGGAATTGGATGCCCTTGTGGGCGAAATAGCAGAGCTGTCTCGTAAGCAGAAGGAGCAGGAAAGCCTTGTTGCCAGCCGAAAAGAAGATTTGGACCAGACAAGATCTACACTTGAAGAAATTAAATCTCAAGGTGAGGAGGCGCGTCTGGCCCAACAATCTGCTCAGATCCATCTGGAACAAGCCGAGCAACACTTGGGTCAGGTAAGAGCGCGCTATGACTTGCAAATCAGCCAAGTCAGTCCAGAAATCCTCTCAGAATTGCAAGAGCAGGCGGACAAGGAAATTACACTGGTTGATAGTTTAAACCAGAAAAAAGCACAATTAGAAGAGCAAATCCAACAGGTGCGGGACGATCGCGACAGCATCCAAGAAAGTTTGGAGCGCCTGCGCAATCAGAAGGGTCAGTTGACCTTGGAACAGACGGAATGGACCAGTCAACTGCGCTTTGAACAGACGGATCTCCGCCGTTTGCAGGACGAACAAGTGGCGATTGAAAAGGAAATCCTGATGTTGCAGGATGTCATTGACCAAAAATTGGTTGCCCTGGAAGATACCAGTCTGGATGTTCTGGTGGAACAATTGCAGGCCGCGACGACCAAGCAGACTGATACCAATCAGATTCTCATCCGCCTCAAGTTTGAATTAGAAGATATTGAGGGGCAATTTGAGGATTTGGAAGGGCATTTGCAACAGGCGCGTACCAAGAATGACGACCTCATTCGCAAGCAGGCCAAGTTGGAGGCCGATGTGGAGCAGGTCGGTGACAGACTGCGTCATTTATTGACCAATCTGACCGAGCAATTCAAACTGACCTTTGAGGCGGCCCAGTCTCAGGCAAGACTTGTTGAGGATTTGCCACTGGCTGAGCAGGCGCTCAAGGATTTGGAACGAGCTATTCGAGCGCTAGGACCTATCAATCTGGATGCTATTGAGCAGTACGATGAAGTCAACAATCGCTTGATTTTCCTTAATGAGCAACGGGCAGATATTTTGTCGGCGCGTGATTTACTGCTGGAGACCATTCATGAGATGGATGACGAGGTCAAGGAACGCTTTAAGGCTACCTTTGAGGCCATTCGCGGTAGTTTCAAGCAGACTTTCAGACAGATGTTTGGCGGAGGTTCTGCGGATTTGATACTGACGGACAATGATATTTTGACTGCGGGGGTGGAAATTTCTGTCCAGCCTCCGGGGAAGAAAATCCAGTCACTCAACCTTATGTCTGGTGGCGAAAAGGCCCTCTCGGCTCTCGCTCTGCTATTTTCCATTATCCGTGTCAAGACCATCCCGTTTGTTATTCTGGACGAGGTGGAGGCGGCTTTGGATGAGGCCAATGTCAAGCGTTTCGGGGATTATCTCAATCGTTTTGATAAGGAGAGCCAGTTTATCGTCGTGACCCACCGTAAGGGGACCATGGCGGCGGCAGATGCCATGTATGGTGTGACCATGCAGGAGTCGGGCGTGTCCAAGATTGTGTCTGTCAAATTGAAAGATGTGGAGAAACTATGATAAAGAAAGTATTTGCCAGTGATATGGATGGGACTTTTTTGCGAGAGGACCATGGCTTTGATAAGGAGCGGTTTGGCCGGCTGTTGGATGTTTTTGAGGATAGGGATTATCTTTTTGTGGCTGCCAGCGGTCGGTCCTACCCCAGCTTGAAGCAAGTTTTTACAGGATTTGAACATCGTATTGCCTTTGTGGCGGAAAATGGGGCGGTTGTGTCCTATCAGGATGAGCTGATTTTTATGGACAATCCCATTCCGAAATCGGTTTATTTGAGGCTGATTGAGGAGCTGGTGGCCAGTGGCATTGTGGAAGCTCACCATGTCACCCTGTCTAGTTTGTCGGGTTCTTATATGCTGGAAGCTGTTGAGGACGATCTTTTGCGTGATTTGTCGGGCTATTATCAAGATATTCGTCTGATAGCTTCTTTTGAACAGGTGACGGAGGAGGTCATCAAGCTCAACGTCTATGTTGCGGAGGAAAAACGCCAGCAGGCCCAGGATTGGATCAACCAGCATTTTGGCAATCTTTCAGCGGTAACGACAGGATTTACCTCTATTGACATTATCCTATCAGGTGTGCATAAGGCGGTCGGTCTCGGTCATCTTTGTCAGCATCTTAGATTGACGGCAGAGGATGTAACAGCTTTCGGGGACAATCAAAATGACCTGGAAATGCTGGAATTTGCTGGCCTGGCCATTGCGACGGAGAATGCTCGCCCTGAAGTCAAGGCAGTCGCAGATAAGATTATCGGTCACTGCAATGACGATGCAGTTTTGACCTATTTGGAGGAGGTAGTATATGGCAATTAAGTTAGTTGCACTCGATTTAGACGGAACCTTGTTGACGTCTGATAAGAGGATTTCAGAGGTAAATAAAAAAGCCCTGCGAGCAGCGCGTGACAAGGGTGTGTACGTCGTTCTGACAACAGGGCGCCCCCTGCAAGCCATAGGAACGTTTTTGGAGGAGTTGGATTTGCTGGGCGAAGGTCAGTACTCCATTACCTTCAACGGTGGTTTGGTACAGGAAAATACAGGCCGCATTTTGGATAAAACAGGCTTTAGCATCGACGATGTTCGTGCCATTCGTCAGGTGACAAATCAGTTGGACCTGCCTTTGGATGTTCTCTATGGTGGGGATGTCTATTCTCTTCCGGCAGCCAATGAATCTCTCTATCTGACTGCCAATCCCTTGCTCAATAAGATTGAAACGACCGATGCGGACTTGCCAACTGATTTGACCTACAACAAGGCGGTTTCAGCAGTGGCGGCGGATTTCTTGGATGAACAGATTCCGAAAATCCCTGCGGAATTGTATGAGCGATTCGAGATTTTCAAATCGCGGGATATTCTCTTAGAATGGAGCCCCAAAGGCGTTCACAAGGCTAATGGGTTAGCAAAATTGATTGGGCATCTGGGCATTGACCAGTCAGAAGTCATGGCCTGTGGTGATGAAGGTAATGACTTGTCTATGATCGCATGGGCAGGTTTGGGTGTTGCCATGGCCAACGGAACTGATGAAATCAAGTCGGCAGCCAAGCTTGTTCTGCCAAAAACCAACGATGAGGATGGGATTGCCTGGGCAATCGAACATTATGTATTAAACGAGGATTAGTATGGGATTATTTGATCGATTATTTGGAAAAGAAAAACTAGAAGAGCAAGTCTCTCCTGTTGAGGAAGTGGAGACGGAACAGTTAGATTCTAGTGAAGATACAGAAGTATCTGAAACTGAATCAGTTGCTCAAGAAACTGCCGTTGCAGAGGAGCCTGAGGAGAATGCAGACCTCACAGCAGAGCAAGAAGCTCAAAAACAACGGACTTTGGATATAATGGCCCAGTATTATGCTGCCAAGGAGGCTGCTGCGGCCCGTGTCAAAGAAGCACAGGAGTTGGGGCTTGACCCAGCTATTCAAACCAAGGCCAAAGAAGAGCCTGTTGAGGAAGTTGCTCCAGTAGAGCAGGAGAGCGAGCAGGACAAGTATCAGCGGACTTTGAAAAAGACCCGCACAGGCTTTGGGGCAAGGCTCAATGAATTCTTTGCCAATTTCCGTTTAGTAGACGAAGAATTTTTCGAAGAGTTAGAAGAAATGCTGATTTTGTCAGACGTAGGGGTGCAAGTTGCCTCTACACTGACAGAGGAGCTTCGATATGAGGCCAAGCTACAGAAGGCCAAAAAGACCGAGGAACTCCGTCGTGTGATCATCGAAAAGTTAGTGGATATCTACGAAAAAGATGGCGAGTTCAGCGAGCAGATCAACTTCCAAGATGATTTGACTGTCATGCTCTTTGTCGGTGTCAACGGTGTTGGGAAGACGACGTCTATCGGTAAGTTAGCCTACAAGTACAAGCAAGCTGGTAAGAAGGTTATGCTGGTTGCGGCGGACACCTTCCGTGCAGGTGCGGTAGCCCAGCTGGTCGAGTGGGGTCGTCGTGTCGATGTGCCAGTGGTCACTGGTCCTGAAAAGTCAGACCCAGCCAGCGTGGTCTTTGATGGGGTAAAACGTGCCGTGGCAGAAGGCGTGGATATTCTCATGATTGACACAGCAGGTCGCTTGCAAAATAAAGAAAACCTCATGGCAGAGCTGGAAAAAATCGGTCGCATCATCAAGCGGACTCTGCCTGATGCACCGCATGAAACCCTCTTAGCGCTAGATGCCTCGACAGGACAAAACGCCCTTAGTCAAGCCAAGGAATTTGCGAAAATTACTCCATTGACAGGTCTTGTTTTGACCAAGCTAGACGGTACTGCAAAAGGTGGCGTCGTTCTGGCTATTCGTCAGGAGTTGGATATTCCTGTTAAACTGATAGGTTTCGGTGAGAAAATCGATGACATTGGAGAATTTAAATCCGAAGAGTTCATGCGTGGACTTTTAGAGGGATTGGTGTAATATTGAAAAAAAGTCGTTAGTTGAAAAACTAGCGACTTTTCTTATCTGTATGCAGTAGGGAGTAAATGGCAATATCCACAAGACCACGATTGTTTCGAGCGGCTTGTCGGAGAGTACCTTCGTAGGTCATGCCGACTTTTTCCATGACGCGACCAGAAGGACGATTTTCACTATCGTGAACAGCCGTAATCCGTAAACAGCCCACTTCCTCCAATAAATAGTGATTAACAGCTTCAAGCGCTTCGGGCATATAATTTTGTCCCCACCATTTACTGCCTAACACCCAGCCCAATTCAGCAGCTTGGACTCTTTCATCAAGGCTGACAACGGAAATATCTCCAATGGGTTGCTGATTTTCTTTGAGCTCAATTACCCACCTGTACGCTTTTTCTTGTGAATAGGATTGAAGACAGAACTGGACATAGTCTTCAGTATCTTGGAGTGTCTGATGAGTTGGCCAGGTCAGATAGGTGGTAACCTTTTCATCTGAAGTCCAGTTTTGGAAAACAGGCTCAACATCGCTTGCTTGAAAAGGGCGTAAGACTAGGCGTTGGGTTTCTAATACTTGAGTTCCTTTATGTTGCATTTTATTTTCTCCTTAATAATGCCTCAATCCAGTCGGGTGCATAGGCAGAAGTACAGCCCTTTGGCACCTTCATATCAGCGTAAACCGCCAGTTCCTTACCAATCGCCAAGCCCTGCTCCAAGTAATCTGGGTAGGTCACAGCAATGTCCACCAAACATTGATTCATGGTCCATTGGACAAGCTCAGGTGCAGTTTGCAAATGCAATTTGATATACTCCAATGTTCCTTCGATTTCAGCTTTTTCAGCCGACTTACTTGCAAAATATTTGGCCCGTAAAAACCAGCCTAGACGTTGAAAAACAGGCTCTTCCTTGTTCAACAATAATTCTTCCCATACCTCGCTGTCTTTCCGTTTGCTCAAGATAATAGAGGCCAATTTATCCAGTACATTGACAGAAACAGCTGCATCCAAACAGGTTTCAAGCTCTGCTGTTTCCAATTGATTTGGCTTAGTCTTGGCAATCTGAATGGCTAAATATTGGGCTTCCAAAACCTTTGTCTGCCAGAGGGGAGTAAAGAGTTCGAGCTGATTTTTGTAATTCTTGGCAATACCAGAAATGGCTCCCATCGGAACGCCGTAATAGGGCTGGATTTCCTGAGTTTTAGCATAGCGCTTGAGGGTCCCAGCGTGACTAGCGTCTTCTAACTTTTCTAAAATTTCTTGAATGATTGTGTTCATAATATCTCCTAAAAAAACTGGATTGCTCCAGTTTTTCTTATCTTACAACAAACCACGCTCACGATACCAAACATCCGGTGTCCAAACCCATTTTCTGCTGTAGCTGTCGAGCAAGTCGAAAGCGGCATCAGGTCCCATAGAACCGGCAGGGTAGGTGTGAAGGGGGACTTGGTTGGTTTTCCAAAGTTCGACCACACGGTCAATCAAAGTCCAGCTGGCCTTGACTTCTTTCCAGTGGCTGAAGTTGGTCGAATCGCCATTCAAGACATCAAAGAAGAGTTTTTCGTAGGCCTCTGGCGAATTGCCAAGTGCTGTCGCATTGTGGCGGAAATTGAGTTTGGCAGGTGTAAGCGCAAAGCTTGAGCCAACTTCCTTACCATTGATGGTCAAGGCAAATCCTTCGGTCGGCTGGATGTAGATGGTCAATACATTGGCCTCAGATGGCTCGCCGAAAATATCTTCCGTATGTTTGAAGGTAATGGTCACACGGGTGCCTTTTTCAGTCAGGCGCTTCCCTGTGCGGAAGAAGAATGGCACGTCGCGGAAACGGTCTGTATCAACAAAGAACACACCGCCTGCAAAGGTTTCAGTTTGCGAGTTTTCAGCAATATTTGGCTCGTCGAGATAAGAAATGTAGTCCTTACCGTCGATGCTACCCGCAGCATATTGTCCGCGAATGAAGTTGCGTTTGAGTTCTTCGTCCGTTTGCTGACGCAAGTTCTGGAAAACCTTGATTTTCTCAGCACGAACGTCTTGTTCCTTAAAACTAGCGGGCTTGTCCATTGCTAGCAAGGAAAGAACTTGAAGAACATGGTTTTGAACCATATCTTTCAAGGCACCTGAATGGTCGTAGTAGCCCCCACGGTCTTCAACGCCGATAGATTCTGCAAAAGTAATCTGCACATTGTCAATATATCGGCGGTTCCATACATGCTCAAAAATAATATTGGCAAAGCGCACGGCAAAGATATTTTGCACCATTTCCTTGCCTAGATAGTGGTCGATACGGTAGATTTGGTCTTCCTCGAAGGCAGCAGCCAATTCATCATTGAGTTTGCTTGCAGTTGCAAGGCTTGTTCCAAAAGGTTTTTCGATAATCAAACGCTCAAAACCTTGTCCGTCAACGATTTTCTCAGACTTGAGGTGTTTGGCAATGGTTCCGAAGAATTCAGGGGCCATGGATAAGAAGAAGACCTTGTTGTGTTGGGTATCGTACTTTTCACGCAAGTCATCTTGTAATTTTCGAAGAGCTACATAATGCTCCGTATCGTTGACATCATGGCTTTGATAGTAGAAATGGTTGGCAAATTCGTGAGCTTGACGTGGTGTATCTGGTAAATCTTCCAAGGATTCGATGACAATCGATTCAAAATATTCCTTGGTCCAAGGACGGCGAGCAGTTCCGATAACGGCGAAATTTTCAGCCAAGTGTCCAGCCTTGTAGAGGCGGAAAAGTGATGGATAGAGTTTGCGTTTGGCGAGGTCGCCACTTGCACCAAAAATAGTAAATAATACGTGTGATGACATAGACAATTTCCAATCTGTTCAGTATAAAGTACATTATAGCATAAATTGTCAGAAAATTCACTTTTTCTTATTATTTTCTTCTTTGGAATCAATTTCTGGCTCTGGAAATTCGACTTTTTCCAGCTGATCAAAGGATGCAAATTCTTCCAGCATCTTATCCAAATCATCTTGTCGTTTGTATGTTATGGCCATACGGCACCTCCATCTTTTTGTCGCTCATTTTATCTTCTTTTGCGTCGTTAAGTCATCTTGCCGTATTCTGTGAATAATACATGCTGTCGCAAGTCTTATTTCAAACCTTGCTCAGCTCACAGGACTATTGAAGCAAATACTAAAAGCAAACTGAATGACTTTGTCCTCATTATACTTTTTTTACCAAAAAATATCAAAATAATGAAAAGTCATCCTGATTCAGAGCTTGCTTTAATGACTGGTAAAGGTCTGTATTTCGGCAATAAATGTGGTAGGTGACGCCCGCCTCGTCGTCAGTAAGAGGAATGACCACCCGTTCCTTATCGGTCTTCACCAGGTTGGTCGTGAAGTGGGGTAGGGAAGAATTGGCGACAAGCTCCTGAAAGGCAAAGTCATTTTCCTGGACTAAAAATTTAGACTGGGGCATCTTGTCATAGCAAAGTTGTCTCCAAAAGCCCAGATTGGTCTTGAGCAGGAAATTGTAGCCGTTTATCTCTACGAAAGTTACAGCTGACCGCTTGGCTAGTTCATGGCCTTTTGGTACAGCTATGGCTAGCTCCTCTCTGGAAAACGGCAGAGTAGGCAAGTTAGAGAGGGACTGGTCAAAAATATCAAAAATCAGTTGCTTAGGTCATTCTTCGATGGCTATTTCAAAGAGGAATTGCCTCAAACTGCAAGTATGTCAAAAAAGAACGCATGGCAGAAAACTTCGCCATTTTCGATTTTGCCTTGACAGAAGACGACATAGCATCCATTCAGGAAATGGACACTGACACCAGTTTATTCATGGATCACAGAACTGTTGAGGCGGTAAAATTGTTCAAAGACTTTGTCGAAAGCAGAGGGATATAAATAGTACTTGAGGTCGGTTTAAATCGGCCTTTTTTCTACAATGTAAATCCTAGTTCATGGTATAATAGGTCTTATGAAGACAAGAATGACAGAATTAGTGGGCCTACTCAATCAGTATGCCAAAGAATATTATCAACTTGACAAACCAAGCGTGTCCGATGCTGAATATGACAAGCTTTATCGTGAATTGGTGGAATTAGAAAGTTCCCACCCAGAACTGGTTTTGCCAGACAGTCCGACCCACCGTGTCGGCGGAAAAATCTTGGACGGTTTTGAAAAATACAGCCACGTTTATCCCCTTTTTAGCTTGCAGGATGCCTTTTCTCGTGAGGAGTTGGACGCCTTTGACCAGCGTGTCCGCAAGGAATTTCCAGGTGCCAGCTATATTTGTGAGTTGAAAATTGATGGTCTATCCATTTCCCTGACCTACGAGGCTGGCCAGCTGGTGGTCGGTGCTACCCGTGGAGACGGCAGTGTCGGTGAAAATATCACGGAAAACCTCAAGCGTGTGGCGGATATTCCGCTGACCCTGGCAGAGCCTATCGACATGACTGTTCGGGGAGAGTGCTACATGCCTAAAACTTCCTTTGAACGGGTCAATGCCCAGAGGCAGGAGGCTGGTGAGGCTGAGTTTGCCAATCCTCGCAATGCTGCTGCAGGAACTCTCCGCCAGCTGGATACAGGTGTCGTTGCCCAGCGTGGACTCGCGACCTTCCTCTACCAGGAGGCCAGCCCGACAGAGGCGACCAGCCAGTCGGAGGTCCTTAACAAGCTGGACAGACTTGGCTTTGTGACCAACCACAACTATCAGTTGGCGGCTGATATGGACGCTATTTGGGCTTTTATTGAAAAAATGGCAGAGCAGCGAGACAGTTTGCCCTATGAGATAGACGGTATTGTTATCAAAGTTAATGACCTAGCTGTCCAGGAAGAATTGGGCTTCACTGTCAAAGCGCCCCGATGGGCGGTGGCTTATAAGTTCCCAGCAGAGGAAAAAGAGGCGGAAATCCTGTCTGTCGACTGGACAGTCGGCCGGACTGGTGTGGTAACACCGACAGCCAACCTCAGCCCAGTTCAATTGGCAGGAACCACTGTTAGCCGCGCCACACTCCACAATGTCGACTATATTGCTGAAAAAGATATCAGAATCGGCGATACGGTTATCGTCTACAAGGCTGGTGACATCATTCCAGCTGTCCTCAAAGTCGTGGACAAATACCGAAATGACCAAGAACCGATGCCAATACCAACTGCTTGTCCAAGCTGTTCAGGTGACCTGCAGCATTATGAGGACGAGGTGGCCCTACGCTGTATCAATCCCCTTTGCCCAAGCCAGCTCATGAGCAAGCTAGAGCATTTTGCCAGCCGAGATGCCATGAATATTGCCGGCTTGGGGACTTCGATTGTAGAAAAACTCTACCAGTCTGGTCTGGTCCATGATGTGGCAGACATCTACAAGCTGACAGTTGAAGATTTGCTGACCTTGGAAGGTTTCAAGGAAAAATCAGCTGAAAAACTCTATCAGGCTATTCAGGCATCGAAAGACAATTCAGCGGAGCGCTTGCTGTTCGGCTTGGGTATTCGCCACGTTGGTAGCAAGGCTAGTAAGATTTTGCTGACGGCCTTGGGTGATTTGGAAAATCTGGCACAGGCTGACTTAGAAACTATTTCTGGCCTAGAAGGTTTGGGACAGGTCATCGCCCAATCGCTGGTAACTTATTTCTCTAGCGAAGGTGCGCAGAAATTGCTGAGCGAACTGAAAGAAGCCGGTGTCAATCTAGCCTATTTAGGTCAACAAGTAGCGACGGATGCAGCTTTATCTGGCATGACGGTTGTCTTGACAGGTAAGTTGGTGCGGATGAAACGCAGTGAGGCAAAGGCCAAACTGGAGGCTTTGGGTGCTAATGTAGCTGGCTCTGTTTCCAAGAGAACCAATCTAGTCGTCGCTGGCGCAGATGCTGGAAGTAAGTTGGCCAAGGCCCAAGAATTAGGAATTGAAATAAGAGACGAGGTCTGGTTAGAGAGCCTCTAAGGAAATCATGGAAGAACAAAAACGTGCAAGATTGATTTATAACCCGACCTCGGGACAAGAAATCATGAAGAAAAATGTAGCAGAAGTGCTGAATGTTTTGGAAGGATTTGGTTATGAAACCTCTGCCTTTCAGACTACTCCAGAAAAAGATTCAGCTAAAAACGAGGCTAGACGGGCAGCCCTGGCTGGATTTGACTTGGTCATTGCTGCTGGTGGTGACGGCACTATTAACGAAGTAGTCAATGGCATTGCTCCGCTTGAAAAACGACCTCGTATGGCGATTATTCCAACGGGAACGACCAATGACTATGCCCGTGCCCTAAAGGTTCCACGGGGGAATCCAGTTGAGGCAGCCAAGTTGATTGGAAAAAATCAGACCATTTTAATGGATATTGGTCTGGCTAAGAACGTGAAGAACGGCTATTCCCAGGAGCATTACTTTATCAATATTGCTGCCCTGGGCACCTTGACTGAATTGACTTACAGTGTGCCTAGCCAGCTCAAGACCATGTTTGGCTACCTGGCCTATGTGGTCAAGGGGGCAGAGCTATTGCCGCAGGTCCAGTTTACACCGGTGCGTGTCCAACATGACAAGGGGATTTTTGAAGGGTCTGTCTCCATGATTTTTGTGGCCCTGACCAATTCTATCGGAGGCTTTGAGCAAATTGTACCGGATGCCAAGCTGGATGACGGCAATTTTACCTTACTCATGGTGAAAACAGGCAATCTCTTTGAAATTCTACATCTGATTCGTCAGGTCTTGGACGGTGGCAAGCATGTAGATAGCAATTTGGTCGAGTATATCAAGACCAGGAGCTTATCTATCAAGCACTTGGACAATTCCAGTCGCCTCTTGCTCAACCTAGATGGAGAGTTTGGTGGAGATGCTCCGGTCCATTTATACAATCTGGCCAATCATATCGAATTCTTTGCGGATACGGACTTGGTTTCAGACCATGCTATTACCCTGGATACTGAACAAATCAATCGTGAAAAAATGGCACAGCGATTTATTGAGGAAACAAATCATTTTGAAGTGTCAATTAAATAGGAAGAAAGGACAAAAGTGTCTTTTCTTTTTGATTAATTAAAGCGAATTAAACGCTTCCAATGACGGTATTTTCTTGACAAATAGATGTTTTAGGAGTATCCTTACATGGTATTAAAATTTTAAAAGGAGAATTCGTTATGAATTTAGGCGCATTGGCTTTAGGTTTAGCCTGTCTTGGTGTAAGTATTGGTGAGGGACTGTTGGTAGCTTCTTACCTTAGTTCGACTGCACGTCAACCAGAAATGCAAAGCAAGTTAATGGCTGGTGTATTCTTGGGTGTTGCCTTTATCGAGGGAACGTTCTTCGTAACCTTGGCTATGATGTTTGTCTTGAAATAGTAGAAAATAGAGAAATAGAAAAGGGGGGAACCTCCATTGGAAGAACATTTAAGTCCAACCCTTACCCTTGGTCCCATAACCTTTGACCTGACCATGGTATTGGTTTCTATTATAACCATTTCCGTTATTTTCTTACTTGTTTTTTGGGCCAGTCGTCGAATGGAACTGAAGCCAAAAGGAAAACAGAATGTTTTGGAGTACGTGTATGAACTAGTTATCAATTTTACTAAGGGAAATTTGGGTGATGAAAATGCAAAACGCTATGCACTTTTCTTCTTTACAGCCTTCACATTTCTTTTGGTTGCCAATAACCTTGGTTTGATGACAAAGATTGAAACCGCTCAAGGACAGAATCTATGGACCTCTCCAACAGCCAATATGGCCTACGACTTTGGTCTTGCTACCGTTGCAACGGTATTTTGTCATGTCGAAGGTATTCGTCGTCGCGGATTTAAGGAGTATTTGAAAGCATTTGTAACGCCATGGGCCATGACTCCAATGAATATTTTGGAAGAAGTGACTAATCTGGCTTCTCTTGCACTCCGTTTATATGGGAATATCTATGCGGGGGAAGTATTGGTTTCTCTCCTCTTGCAATTATCTCAAAAAGGCGCCTTCGTTTATCCTATCGCATTTGGCTTAAACGTCATTTGGACTGCTTTTTCTGTGTTCATCTCCTGCTTGCAATCCTATGTATTTGTCATGCTGGTGTCTATGTATTTGAACAAGAAAATTAGTAGTGTGGCAGAGTAAGAAAGGGAATATGAAAAGATGGTAACACTTATTGCAATGCAATCAAGTACAGTTTTGGGGAACTTTATTCTGGTAACAGCATCTTTTGCTGTTCTGCTCGTCTTAATTCGCCTATTTGCGTGGGACAAGATTACTGGAATTTTTGAAGAACGTGCTGCTAAGATTGCCAATGATATTGATAGTGCGGAAGAAAAATTAACGCAGGCTTCTAACCTTGTACAACAGAGAGAAGATGAGTTGGTTCAAGGCCGTATCGAAGGTCAAAAAATCATTCAAGATGCTGTTGAACGTGCAAAATTAGAGAAGAAGCGCATGTTGGAACAAGCTGATGTTGAAATTCAAGGTTTGAAACAAAAGGCTCAGCTTGAAATCGAGGCAGAAAGACGCGAAGCTCAAGAAAACCTGCATGTACAGGTAGCGGAGTTGGCAGTTGATTTGGCTGGAAAGATTATCTTGGAAGATTTGGACCAGCAGGCCCATAGTCAATTGATTGATCGTTATTTGGATAAACTAGGAGACAAGTAGATGAACGCTAGAGAAAATGCCCTGGTGCAAAAGTATGCTCTATCATTTGCTGAAAAAGTTAGTGATCATGAAGAGATTTGGGAAATGTATGACCAAATTTCAGCCTTGATTTCCATTATTCATGATAGTAAGCTCAATCGTCTCTTGTTGTCAGCGACTGTTTCTAAAGAAGAGAAGGCTGAATTCGTTCGGACTGTGCGTCAGTCCAGTTTTTGGCAAATCAATGACCTTATCGAAGATGTGATTCGAGATGGGCATGCTGATTTGCTCTTGGAAACACTGGAACGTGCTCAGCTACAAATTAGTAAGTTTAAAAATGAATTTGAGGCCCATGTGGTTTCAGTTTATCCGCTGACAGAAGAACAAAAAGAGCGTCTTCGTCGACTGATAGAAACACGTTTTTCTCTTCGTGTTCGTAGTATTGTTGAAGAGCTGAATAGGACTTTGATGGGGGGCTTTATTGTGACGGTCAACCACAAGGTCATTGATGCCAGTGTACGCAGTCAGTTGAATGACGTTAAGAAAAAACTTTAGAAAATAGAAAGTGGTGTTCTTTTGGTGATTAATGCACAAGAAATTAGCGCTTTACTAAAACAACAAATAGAGGGCTTTCAGCCTGATTTTGACTATACTGAGACAGGTGTAGTGACCTATATCGGTGACGGAATTGCTCGTGCTCAGGGTCTAGATAATGCCATGAGTGGCGAGCTTCTGATTTTTGAAAACGATACTATTGGTATGGCTCAAAACTTGGAGACCAATGACGTTGGTATCATCATTCTCGGAGATTTTACAGACATCCGTGAAGGCTCAGTGGTCCGTCGGACTGGTAAAATCATGGAAGTACCAGTTGGTTCAGGCTTGATTGGTCGGGTTATCAATCCGCTCGGTCAACCAGTTGATGGCTTAGGAGAAATCCGTACGACAAAGACACGTCCAGTTGAATACCCAGCTCCCGGTGTTATGCAACGTAAATCTGTTACAGAGCCTTTGCAAACAGGTTTGAAAGCCATTGATGCCTTGGTACCAATCGGTCGTGGCCAGCGGGAGTTGATTATCGGTGACCGCCAGACGGGTAAAACGTCTGTAGCCATTGACGCCATTCTCAACCAAAAAGGCCAAGATATGGTTTGTATCTACGTGGCCATTGGTCAGAAGGAATCAACGGTTCGTACACAGGTAGAAACCCTTCGTCAGTACGGTGCTTTGGACTACACAATTGTTGTAACAGCCTCTGCATCGCAACCTTCTCCGCTCTTGTTCTTGGCCCCTTATGCAGGTGTTGCTATGGCGGAAGAATTTATGTACGAAGGCAAGCACGTTTTGATTGTCTATGATGATTTGTCAAAACAAGCGGTAGCCTACCGTGAATTGTCTCTCTTGCTCCGTCGTCCTCCAGGTCGTGAGGCCTATCCAGGGGATGTATTCTACTTGCACAGTCGCTTACTAGAGCGCTCGGCTAAGGTATCTGATGAGTTGGGTGGAGGCTCGATTACAGCTCTGCCATTTATCGAGACACAGGCGGGAGACATTTCAGCCTATATCGCAACCAACGTGATTTCTATTACCGACGGACAAATTTTCCTCAAGGATGACTTGTTCAACTCAGGTATTCGTCCGGCCATTGATGCAGGTTCTTCTGTATCGCGTGTCGGCGGTTCGGCTCAAATCAAGGCGATGAAGAAGGTGGCTGGTACTCTCCGTATCGACCTTGCTTCTTACCGTGAATTAGAGGCCTTTACGCAATTTGGTTCAGATTTGGATGCGGCTACGCAGGCTAAACTCAACCGTGGTCGTCGTACAGTCGAGGTTCTCAAACAACCATTGCACAAACCATTACCTGTTGAAAAACAAGTCTTGATTTTGTACGCCTTGACTAATGGTTATTTGGATTCAGTGCCGATTGATGATATTTTGACCTTTGAAGAAGAATTGTATGCTTATTTTGATTTGCATTACGATAACCTCTTGGAAGTTATTCGGTCAACCAAGGATCTTCCAGATACAGATGAGTTGAATGCGGCCATTCAAGCCTTCAAAGACCAGTCTGTCTTTAAGTAAAGGAGTGAAATATGGCAGGTTCTCTCAATGAAATCAAGTCAAAAATTACATCAACTAAGAAAACCAGTCAAATCACAGGTGCCATGCAGATGGTTTCGGCCTCAAAATTAGCTAAGTCAGAGCAACTAGCCCAATCCTTCCAGATTTACGCTAGCAAGGTTCGTCAGATTACAACGGACTTGTTGCATGGTGAATTGGTTGCATCTGATACTAGCCACCCTATGTTGCTCCGCCGTCCGATTCAAAAATCAGGCTATATCGTCATTACATCCGATAGCGGCCTCAAAGGATCTTATAATTCTAGTATCCTGAAGGCTGTTATGGGCATGATTGACCAAGACCATGACTCACCGGATGAGTATGCCATTATTGCTATCGGCAGTATGGGTGCGGATTTTTTCCGTGCGCGTGGCATCAATCCTGTCTTTGAATTGCGGGGAATTGCTGATAATCCTAGTTTTGAAGAAGTTCAAAAAATCATTTCCAAGTCTGTTGAAATGTACAAAAATGAACTGTTTGATGAATTGTATGTTTGTTACAACCACCATGTCAATAGCTTGACTAGTCAGGTTCGTGTGCAGCAGATGTTGCCAGTAGAAGATTTGGATTATCATGAAACAGATGGTTACACAGCTACCTTTGAATTAGAGCCAAATCGTGAAGTGATTTTGGAACAGCTCCTGACCCAGTATGCAGAATCAACCATTTATGGTGCTATTTTGGATGCTAAGACGGCTGAGAATGCGGCTGGTATGACAGCCATGCAAACTGCGACAGATAATGCAAAAAATGTCATCAATGATTTGACCATTCAATACAACAGGGCTCGTCAGGCTGCAATCACGCAAGAAATTACAGAGATTGTAGCAGGCGCATCAGCCCTTTAGTAGTTTTACTCGGACAAATCAAATTTCAGTAGACGACTAGATAGGAACCTAGTTTGAGTTTGATTGATTTGGGTAAAGAATAGAAATAGAGGAAATAAGATGAGTTCAGGCAAAATTACTCAGGTTGTCGGACCCGTTGTAGACGTTGCGTTTGCAGCTGAGGACAAACTCCCTGAGATTAACAACGCACTGGTTGTATATAAAAATGATGACTCCAAACAGAAAGTTGTGCTTGAAGTTGCTTTGGAGTTGGGCGATGGTGTTGTTCGGACTATCGCTATGGAGTCGACAGATGGTTTGACTCGTGGTATGGAAGTCTTGGACACTGGTCGTCCCATTTCTGTGCCAGTTGGTAAGGAAACCTTGGGTCGTGTTTTCAACGTTCTTGGTGATACCATTGATTTGGATGAGCCTTTTGCAGAAGATGCAGAACGTGAACCGATTCATAAGAAGGCACCAACCTTTGATGAATTGTCTACTTCCAATGAAATCTTGGAGACAGGTATCAAGGTTATTGACCTCTTGGCTCCTTATTTGAAAGGTGGTAAGGTCGGTCTCTTCGGTGGTGCCGGGGTTGGTAAGACAGTTCTTATCCAAGAATTGATCCACAACATCGCCCAGGAACACGGTGGTATCTCTGTATTTACCGGAGTTGGCGAACGGACCCGTGAGGGAAATGACCTTTACTGGGAAATGAAAGAGTCTGGCGTTATTGAAAAAACAGCCATGGTTTTTGGTCAGATGAATGAGCCACCTGGTGCGCGGATGCGTGTCGCTCTGACTGGTTTGACCATTGCGGAATACTTCCGTGATGTTGAAGGTCAGGATGTTCTCTTGTTCATCGACAACATTTTCCGTTTCACGCAGGCAGGTTCAGAAGTTTCGGCCCTTCTCGGTCGGATGCCGTCTGCCGTTGGTTACCAACCAACTTTGGCGACAGAAATGGGTCAATTGCAGGAACGGATTACGTCAACGAAGAAAGGTTCGGTTACTTCTATCCAGGCGATTTACGTACCAGCTGATGACTATACGGATCCGGCTCCAGCAACAGCCTTTGCCCACTTGGATTCGACAACTAACTTGGAGCGTAAATTGACCCAATTGGGTATCTATCCAGCCGTTGATCCGTTGGCATCGTCATCTCGTGCCCTGGCTCCTGAAGTTGTAGGAGAAGAGCACTATCAGGTAGCAATGGAAGTCAAACGTGTCCTACAACGCTACCAGGAACTGCAAGATATCATTGCCATTCTCGGTATGGATGAATTGTCAGATGAGGAGAAGACCTTGGTTGGTCGCGCTCGTCGTATCCAATTCTTCCTATCACAAAACTTCAACGTTGCCGAGCAGTTTACTGGTATGCCAGGTTCTTATGTACCGGTTGAGGAGACTGTCAAGGGCTTCAAGGAAATCTTGGATGGTAAACATGACCATTTGCCAGAAGACGCCTTCCGAAATGTTGGTTCCATTGAAGATGTCGTTGCCAAGGCTGCTAAAATGAGATTTTAGAGGTGGCTTATGGAACAAATGACTGTTCAAATCGTGACACCTGATGGTATCAAGTATGACCACCATGCAGCTTTTATTCTGGTTAAAACTCCTGAAGGAGAAATGGGTATCTACCCTGGCCACGAAGAACTGATTGCTGTACTGGAAATTGATGAAATCAAGGTTCGTCGTATTGACGATGAAAACCACGTTGACTGGATTGCTGTCAACGGTGGTATTATCGAGGTAAATAAAAACCAGATTACGGTCGTTTCGGATTCTGCTGAGCGGGAGCGGGACATTGATATTAGTCGGGCTGAACGGGCTAAATTGCGGGCCGAGCGTGAATTGCAAGAAGCGCAGACGACCCAAAATGCTGACTTGGAGAAACGGGCGACCGTTGCCCTCCAACGGGCTATCAACCGTATCCGTGTAGGGAAACACTAATAATAACTAGGAGACTGGACTTAAGTTCGGTCTCTTTCCTTTTTTCGTGGTATAATGGAAACATGGTGACATCAATTTTACAATTATTAAGTCATATACTTTTTATCTATTTGGCCCATCATCTTCTGGTGACAACCGTTGATTGGGCACGTTGGCTCAAGGTGACAGGAGACAATCAGCCAAAAATTAACTTGCTGATTTTATTTCTTGCAATTGCCCTGGGCTACCTGGTATCGACCTTCTTCCTGGAGTTAGTAATCATAGGTCGGTCTTTCAGTACGAATTTTGCATAAAGTAGAGGAATTTCATGGATAAAATTATTGTTCGAGGTCAGAAAGCTGCTCTCAAGGGTCAGGTTGAAATCGAAGGGGCTAAAAATGCAGTCTTGCCACTCTTGGCTGCTACTGTTTTAGCAAAAAATGGTCAATCTCGTTTTACCCAGGTACCGATTTTGTCTGATGTTTATACCATGAATAATGTGGTTCGTGGTCTCGGTGTTCGTGTTAAGTTTGATGAGGAGACTAAGACGGTCGATATTGATGCGACCGGTAAGTTGAGCTCAGAAACCCCTTACAAATACGTCAGTCAGATGCGGGCTTCGATTGTTATTTTGGGCCCAATTTTAGCGCGAAATGGCTATGCCAAGGTGTCTATGCCTGGTGGCTGCACCATTGGTAGCCGGCCGATTGACTTGCATCTCAAGGGTTTGCAGGCCATGGGCGCAAAAATCAAGCAACGAGCTGGTTATATCGAGGCGACAGCTGAGCGTTTGCAGGGGACAACGATTTACCTTGATTTCCCAAGTGTCGGCGCTACTCAAAACCTGATGATGGCTGCTACTCTAGCCAATGGAACGACTGTCTTGGAAAATGCTGCGAGAGAGCCAGAAATCGTTGACTTGGCTAACTTCCTCAATAAGATGGGGGCTAAGGTCAAGGGAGCTGGTACGGAAACGGTGACCATTCACGGTGTGGAGGAATTGACTGGTGCAGAGCATCCTGTTGTTCAGGACCGTATTGAGGCAGGTACCTTTATGGTGGCTGCTGCTATGACTGGTGGTGATGTCCTGGTCAAAGACGCCGTCTGGGAGCACAATCGACCCCTTATTTCTAAAATGCTTGAAATGGGTGTGGAAGTGACAGAAGAGGATGCAGGTATTCGTGTGCGTTCGCAGATTGAACAACTCAAGCCTGTGACGGTCAAAACCATGCCACATCCAGGATTTCCTACGGACATGCAGGCTCAATTTACGGCTTTGATGGCCGTTGCCAAAGGTGAGTCAACCATGATTGAGACTGTTTTTGAAAATCGTTTCCAGCACCTGGAAGAAATGCGCCGGATGGACGTTGTTTCAGAAATCTTGCGAGATACAGCGATTATCACTGGTGGTCAGCCAATTCAAGGTGCTGAAGTTATGTCGACTGATTTGCGGGCCAGTGCTGCTCTGATTCTAGCTGGACTTGTTGCTGAAGGTGAAACTATTGTTGGCCGTCTCAGTCATCTGGACAGGGGCTACTATCGTTTCCATGAGAAATTAGCTAGATTGGGAGCAGATATTGAGCGCGTGAGTGGAGAAGTAGAAAATGGATAAAGAACAGTTTGGGTATATCAAAAAACAATTATTGATTGTCTTGCTGGTCATCTTGGCCATGTTCCTTCTGTTTGCAGTGGGCTTGATGATTGGCTATGGCGTCATTGGTGATGGTGACAATATTTGGTCTGTCCTTTCGCCTGAAAAATGGCAGGAATTGATTAATAAATTTACAGGGAAGTAGGGTAGCCTACTTTCTTTTTGGAGAAATGATGAATAATAAAACGAAAAAACAGGCGACTAGTTTGCTGAGCCTGCTGGTGACTATTTTGGTGGTCGGCGGAGGTTACTTTTTTAATCAGCCGTCATCTACAAGTCAGGATTTGTCCTACTATGTCAATCAGTCCAGTGCAAGTCAATCAACACCCGACAAGGAGTTGGCGTCCAGTGTATTGACGGATGAGGCCAAGAAACAACTGGGTGGCTCGATCCAATGGAATGGGGCCGGTGCCTTCATTATCAATAATAATAAAACCAACTTGGATGCGTCAGTTTCCAGTATGCCTTATGCGGATAATAAGACCAAGCGGGTGCAGGGCGAGGAGATTCCAACTGTCGCTAATGCCCTCATGGCTAAATCTACGCGTCAGTACAAGGACCGTGATCAGACAGGCCAAGGGCGAACCTCCTGGACGCCGGCTGGTTGGCATCAGGTTCATGATTTGCCAGGAGAATACGACCATGCGGTGGACCGTGGGCACTTGCTTGGCTATGCCTTGATTGGTGGCTTAGACGGATTTGACGCCTCAACCAGTAATCCCAAGAATATTGCCACTCAAACGGCCTGGTCCAATCAGGCCTATGAGGATTATTCTACTGGGCAAAACTACTATGAAACAAAAGTCCGCCGGGCCTTGGACAAGAACAAACGTGTCCGCTACCGTGTCACACTGATCTATGCGGATGATGATGACCTGATTGCTCTAGGAAGTCACCTGGAGGCTAAATCGTCAGACGGTAGCCTGGAATTCAACGTCTTTGTGCCAAATGTTCAGAGTGGACTCAGTATCAACTACCACAGTGGGGAAATTACTGTTAACGAATAGAATATTATTTGCAAAAATACTGAATCTTTGGTAGAATGAATAGTAATTGAATAGAAGTCTGTGAGACTAGTACACCTATGGAAACTGCCCAGGGAGTTGAGCCGTGACTGCAAGCTCAATCAGTGAAAGTTGGTCGAATTCACTCACGCAAGGACTTAGAATGAAGGTCTGCAGAGGCAGATGAAAACGGATGGTACCGCGTGACAACGCTCCGATGTGGGTGGTGTCATGCTTTTTTTATTGGAGGAAAGATGTCAAATACGATTGAACAACAGCTGGTGGAACTCCGCCAATCTACACTTGAAAAGTTAAAGGCTATTAGCCATGAAAATGAAAAGGCCTTGCAGGATTTGAAGGTCGAAGTTTTGGGTAAAAAAGGTTCTCTGACAGACCTTTTGAAGGGGCTGAAAGACTTGTCTAACGACATGAAACCAATCGTTGGTAAGCAGGTCAATGAAGTACGTGATGTGCTGACAGCTGCCTTTGAAGAGACAGCTCAAAAGGTTGTAGCGGCAAAAATCCAACAACAATTAGCATCAGAAACCATTGATGTGACCCTGCCAGGTCGTCAGGTCAAGGTCGGAAAACGTCATGTCTTGACCCAAACTTCGGAAGAAATCGAAGATATTTTCTTGGGTATGGGCTTCCAAATCGTTGACGGATTTGAAGTGGAAAAAGACTACTACAACTTTGAGCGCATGAATTTGCCAAAAGACCACCCAGCGCGTGATATGCAGGATACTTTCTATATTACCGAAGAAATTCTTATGCGGACTCACACTTCGCCAGTCCAAGCTCGGACCATGGACCAGCATGATTTTTCAAAGGGAGCGCTGAAAATGATTTCTCCGGGGCGTGTATTCCGTCGTGATACGGACGATGCGACCCACAGCCACCAGTTCCACCAGATTGAAGGATTAGTTGTCGGTGAAAATGTATCCATGGGTGACCTCAAGGGTACGCTTGAAATGATCATCAAGAAAATGTTTGGTGAAGAGCGTCAGATTCGCCTACGTCCATCATACTTCCCATTCACTGAGCCTTCTGTTGAGGTGGATGTTTCCTGCTTCAAGTGCGGTGGTGACGGCTGTAATGTATGTAAGAAAACAGGATGGATTGAAATTCTCGGTTCCGGCATGGTCCACCCACAAGTATTGGAAATGAGTGGCATTGACTCAAGCAAGTACTCTGGATTTGCCTTCGGTCTTGGTCAGGAACGCATTGCCATGCTCCGCTACGGAATCAACGATATCCGTGGATTCTATCAAGGCGATGTACGCTTTAGTGAACAATTTTGATTCGGTACTCCTTATTGCTGACGTAGTCAGCTATTAAGGAGACGGGAATCGCTATAATGCGACTTCCCTAGCTTCCTCACTAGTTTTTCAAGCGGAAAGTGTCGTTCCGCTTGAAAGTCGTCGTAATTTAGGTAGTTTGTTAGGTGTTCAGTACGAGAAATGGTAGCTGTTCTAGCGGTTTACCTAGTCCACTTAGATAATGAAAGGCATTGAGATGCAGATAGATTCGATACGTTTGGAAGAGGTTTCCGTTTTGCAGGAGTTGGCCAAGCAGACCTTTGCTGAAACCTTTGCTCATGACAATGATCCAGAGGAGTTGGAAGCATTCTTCGAGGAAGCCTACTCCTTGGAGGTCTTGACTAGTGAGTTATCGGATCCCAATTGCCAGCATTATTTTCTAAGGATTGATGATCAGGTGGCTGGTTATCTCAAGCTCAACCAAGGTCCTGCCCAGACGGAGCAGGAGTTGGAAAATGCCTTTGAAATCCAGCGTATCTATCTCTTGCAGGCCTATCAGGGCCGCGGTCTTGGGAAGGTCTTGTTTGAATTTGCTTTGGAAAAAGCAGAGCAGTCTAGTTGTGACTGGGTCTGGCTGGGAGTCTGGGAACATAATTACAAGGCTCAGAAATTCTATGCAAAATACGGATTTGAAAAATTTGGCCAGCATGAATTTGCGGTCGGTGATAAGATTGATGTGGATTGGCTACTGAAACGGCCTTTGCACGAGAAAGGATAATATGTTAGTAAGTTACAAATGGTTAAAAGAACTCGTTGACTTTGATGCGACAAGCCATGACTTGTCTGAAAAAATGTCAACAACAGGAATTGAAGTAGAAGGGGTTGAGAAAAAGAGTGCTGGCCTTTCTAAGTTGGTTGTCGGTCAGGTTGTGTCTGCTGAGCCAATTCCAGATACCCACCTCAATATCTGCCAGGTCAATGTCGGTGAGGAAATCACGCAAATCGTTTGCGGTGCTCCAAATGTCAAGCCAGGCATCAAGGTGATCGTCGCACTGCCAGGTGCGCGTATCGCTGGCAACTACAAGATCAAGAAAGGAAAAATCCGCGGGGTTGAGTCTTTGGGTATGCTCTGCTCATTGAGCGAAATCGGCGTGTCCGACTCAGTTGTGCCAAAAGTCTATGCGGACGGTATCTACCACCTGCCAGAAGATGCAGTCGTGGGTGAGCCGGTCTTTTCGTACTTGGACCTGGACGACGAGATTATCGAGCTGTCCATCACACCAAACCGTGCTGACGCTCTTTCCATGCGTGGCGTGGCTCACGAAGTCGCAGCCATTTACGACAGCAAGGTCAACTTCAAGCCTGTTGTCTTGGAAGAAAGCGATAAAAAAGCCAGCGATGTGATTGAAGTGGCCATTGAGTCAGAAAAGGTGACTGCCTACACGGCTCGTGTCATTGAAAATGTGACCATCGCACCAAGCCCACAGTGGTTGCAAAACCTGCTCATGAACGCAGGTATTCGCCCGCTCAACAATGTGGTTGACATTACCAACTACATCTTGCTCTACTTCGGTCAGCCAATGCACGCTTTTGACTTTGACAAGTTTGACGGTAAGCAAATCGTGGCTCGCCAGGCAAAAGACGGTGAGAACTTGGTAACTCTTGACGGCGAAGAGCGTGACTTGATTGCCGATGACATCGTCATTTCCGTTGCGGACAAGGCAGTTGCCCTCGGTGGTGTCATGGGTGGTGCTAATACAGAGATTGACAATAGCTCTCAGACCGTTGTGCTGGAAGCTGCCCTCTTTGACGGCAAGTCTATCCGCAAGACCTCAGGTCGCCTCAACCTTCGCTCTGAGTCCTCTTCTCGCTTCGAAAAAGGCATCAACGTAGCAACTTTGACGGAGGCTATGGACACAGCCGCTGCTATGATTGCGGAACTGGCTGGCGGTCAGGTCTTGTCTGGTATTGTTGCTGCGGGTAGCGTGGACACTTCGGACATCCCAGTCACTGCAACTATTGATTACGTTAACCGCTCGCTCGGGACCAATCTTGACTATGCTCAGATCGCAGATATTTTCCGTCGTTTAGGTATGGAAACAACTGGCGATGCAAGTCAGTTCACTGTAGCAGTACCGCGTCGCCGTTGGGACATTCGCATTCCTGCAGACTTGGTAGAGGAAATCGCACGTATCTATGGCTATAATAATCTGCCGACCACTCTTCCGAAAGAGGACGGAACAGCAGGTGAGCTAACCCTGACTCAGAACATCCGTCGCCAAGTACGTAGCCTGGCAGAAGGTGCAGGCCTGACAGAAATCATTTCCTACGCCTTGACAACACCTGAAAAGGCTGTGGAGTTTGCAGCACGTCCAACCACAGTCACCGAACTCATGTGGCCAATGACTGTTGACCGCTCTGCCCTTCGTCAGAACATGGTGTCTGGTATGCTGGAAACAGTGGCCTACAACGTGGCTCGTAAGAACAAGAACTTGGCTCTCTACGAAATCGGTAAAATCTTTGAACAGTCTGGCAATCCAAAAGAAGACCTGCCGCAAGAAATTAATAAGTTTGCCCTTGTTTTGACTGGTTTGGTGGTTGAGAAAGACTTCCAGACACCAGCTGTACCAGTTGATTTCTTCCATGCTAAAGGTATCTTGGAAGCTATCTTTGCTCATTACAAGGTGGCTGTTGACTTTGTGGCGACTAGTGAGATTGCTGCTCTGCATCCAGGTCGTACAGCTGAAATCCATTTGAATGGGGCGGTTATCGGCTTTGTCGGTCAGGTACACCCTCAAACGGCTAAGGACTACGGTATTCCTGAAACCTATGTGGCTGAAATCAATCTGGATGCGATTGAAGAAGCTCTCCAGCCAGCTCAGCCATTTACCGAAATCTCCAAATTCCCAGCGGTTAGCCGTGATATTGCCCTGCTCTTGAGCAGTGATGTCAAACATCAGGATGTCCTGGATGCCATTGCGGCTGCGGGCGTGAAACGCTTGACCAAGGTGACCCTCTTTGACGTCTATGCTGGCAGCAATATTGAGGCTGGTAAGAAGTCTATGGCTTATAACCTGACCTTCCAGAATCCTGCGGATAGCCTGACAGATGAGGAAGTGGCTAAGTATATGGAGAAAATTAGTAAGTCGCTCGAAGCGCTTGGTGCTGAAATTCGTTAACATGTAAATCTTGTGAAATCCTAGTCAGCGGGCTAGGATTTTTTGGAGGGAAGTATGAACACTCAAGATATTCAAGAAAAATTTTTCCGAGATGGAAAGTTGCTTGTCATTCCGAAGAAATTAAAAAGTAAGCAGGTCTTGTTTGCCTACTTGCAGGAGGAATTGGCTAAGAAGGGCTCGACATTTACAGAAAAAGATGTCAATGCCTTTCTAGCTGAGATCTATGACGATTATGCTATTTTAAGACGTTACTTGGTAGATTATGGCTACCTATCGCGTGATCAGTATGGTTTGGAATACAGAATAGAAGAAAAGAGATGATTGCGGTCATCTCTTTTGTCTTACAAAATAAAGGGTTCAATCTTCAATTCGACTACATCACCATACTTGGCTAGCAAATCATCTGCTAGGGGATGATAGAGTGTTCGTAGTTGTTCAATCTTGTCAGGGAATTGTTTGCCGATGTAGTCAAACTTGCATTCGATTGTTAAGAAAAGTTGGTGGAAGAGTTCGTTAATCTCATTCAAGCGGGCAATCATTTCTTCATCCTCTTTGAGAAAATCAGGGATTTTTGAGCGGTTGTCGACAAAACCATCAATCAATTTTACAGGGAAGGACCCGTATTCTAAGACAAATTCGTACATAGTTGTTCTCCTTGAGTTTTCCATATTTTAGCATAATCCTCACAAAATGGGTAGAAAGTTGATTGTTGATATAGTAAGTATTTGCAAGAAAGGATTTTTTCCCGTAAAATGGAGAAAAAAACACGAGGAGTAAACATGGATAAATATCATATTCCACCGGTTTTGGTGTTTGAAAATTATGAGTTGGTTGAGGTCTCAAATGGTCGAGTGGTCATTGAGACAAGAGTAGTTGAGTCTTCTTTGAATATTTATGGCATGACCCACGGAGGTTATCTGTTTACCTTTTGTGATAATGTTGCTGGACTGGCTGTTTTCTCTCAGGGATACAAGTGTGTGACCCTCCAGTCCAATGTTCATTTTACAAGGGCGGGCCATCTGGGAGACAAGTTGACTATCACGGCAGAAATTGTTCACGATGGTCGTTCAACCAAGTTGGTAGAAGCAGTTGTTACCAATGAAAAAGGTCAAAAATTAGTCAGAGCTAGCTTCACCATGTTTGTGACGGGAACCTTTGAAGAAGAATCTTAAAATTTTTGTGATTTTATGAGCATTATTTTTGAAATCGGTAACAGTCATGTGTATAATGGATAGTGTAAAAAAATATATTTTCGAAAGTGAGATTTTCCATTATGGCTAAAATCGTCGTTGTGGGTACAAACCACGCTGGTACTGCATGTATCAAAACAATGTTGTCAAACTACGGTGCTGAAAATGAAATCGTAACATTTGACCAAAACTCAAACATTTCTTTCTTGGGTTGTGGTATGGCACTTTGGATCGGTGAACAAATCGATGGTCCAGAAGGTCTTTTCTACTCAGATAAAGAGCAATTGGAAAGCATGGGCGCAACCGTTCACATGCAATCACCAGTTGTAGACATTGACTTCGAGAAAAAAGAAGTGACTGCAATTGTTGACGGTAAAGAGCACGTAGAATCATACGAAAAATTGATTCTTGCGACTGGTTCACAACCAATCATCCCACCAATCAAAGGTGTGGAAATCAAAGAAGGTTCAACTGACTTTGAAGCAACTCTTGAAAACCTTCAATTTGTTAAATTGTACCAAAACGCTGAAGACGTAATCAACAAGCTTGAAAAGCCAGACATCAACCGCGTAGCTGTTGTTGGTGGTGGTTACATCGGTGTTGAGCTTGCAGAAAGCTTCAAACGTAAAGGTAAAGAAGTTGTTCTTGTTGATATCGCTCCAACAGTTATGGGTGCATACTATGACCGCGACTTTACTGAAATGATGAACAAAAATCTTGAAGAAAACGGTGTGAAATTAGCTCTTGGTCAAGCTGTTCAAGCTGTTGAAGGTGACGGTAAAGTTGAGCGTCTTGTGACTGATAAAGAAACATTTGACGTTGACATGGTTATCATGTGTGTAGGCTTCCGTCCTAACACAGGTCTTGCTAAAGGTCAATTGGAAACCTTCCGTAACGGTGCATGGATCGTTGACAAGAAACAAGAAACAAGCATGAAAGACGTTTATGCAATCGGTGACTGTGCAACTATCTACGACAACGCTCGTCAAGATACAAGCTACATCGCTCTTGCTTCAAACGCTGTTCGTACAGGTATCGTAGCAGCACACAACGCAACTGGTCATGAGTTGGAAGGTGTTGGTGTTCAAGGTTCAAATGGTATCTCAATCTTCGGTCTTAACATGGTTTCAACTGGTTTGACAGAAGAGCGCGCGAAAGATGCTGGTTTCAACGCAGCAGTAGCGTCATTCACAGACCTTCAAAAACCTGAATTTATTAAACATAATAACCACGAAGTAGCAATCAAGATTGTCTTTGACAAAGATACACGTGTTGTTCTTGGTTGCCAAATGGTATCACGCGAAGATATGTCAATGGGTATCCACATGTTCTCACTTGCTATCATGAAACAAGTGACAATCGAAGAGTTGGCATTGATGGATCTCTTCTTCTTGCCACACTTCAACAAGCCATACAACTACATAACAATGGCAGCACTTGGTGCGGAATAAGCTTAATTGATAAAATAAGGTCCAGAGTTTTCTCTGGGCTTTTTTACTGGTCTGACATTTCGTAAATGAAGTATATTTTGGTATAATGGAGAGTAATTACATTTTGAGAAAGTATGAGAATATGAACCCTTTATTAAATGGAATGAACGATAGACAGGCGGAGGCTGTTCAGACAACGGAAGGTCCGCTCTTAATTATGGCAGGTGCGGGCTCAGGCAAGACTCGTGTTCTAACCCACCGCATTGCTTATCTGATTGATGAAAAAATGGTTAATCCTTGGAATATTTTGGCCATTACCTTTACCAATAAGGCTGCGCGGGAGATGAAGGAGCGGGCCTATGCGCTCAATCCTGCTACACAAGACTGCTTGATTGCCACTTTCCACTCCATGTGTGTACGGATTTTACGTCGGGATGCGGATCACATTGGCTATAACCGTAACTTTACCATCGTAGATCCGGGTGAGCAACGCACGCTGATGAAACGGATTTTGAAAGCTCTAAATCTGGACCCGAAAAAGTGGAGTGAGCGGACTATTTTGGCAACCATTTCCAATGCCAAGAATGATTTGATTGATGATGTGGCTTATGAGGTGCAGGCAGGCGATCTCTATACGCAGATTGTTGCCAAATGCTACAAGGCTTATCAGAAAGAACTCCGTCAGTCAGAGGCAGTCGATTTTGATGACCTAATCATGTTGACGCTCCGCCTATTTGACCAAAATCCTGACGTCCTGACCTACTACCAGCAGAAATTTCAATATATCCATGTCGATGAGTACCAAGATACCAACCACGCCCAGTATCAGCTGGTCAAACTCTTAGCGTCACGCTTTAAGAATATCTGTGTGGTCGGTGATGCGGACCAGTCCATCTATGGCTGGCGTGGGGCGGATATGCAAAATATCTTGGATTTTGAGAAGGATTATCCAGAAAGCAAGGTGGTTTTGCTGGAGGAAAATTACCGCTCGACCAAGACAGTCCTTCAGGCAGCCAATGAGGTTATTGAGAACAATCGCAACCGCCGTCCGAAGAAGTTGTGGACGCAAAATGCTCAGGGAGATTTGATTACCTACTATCGTGCGCGCGATGAGGGCGATGAGGCGATTTATGTTGCCAGTCAAATTGACCAACACCATCGTGAAGGCAAGCCTTATAAGGACTTCGCCGTTCTTTACCGGACCAATGCCCAGTCTCGTACCATTGAGGAGGCCCTGCTCAAGGCCAATATTCCTTACACTATGGTGGGCGGGACCAAGTTCTATAGCCGTAAGGAAATCCGTGATGTGATTTCCTATCTGAATATTATTGCCAACCCTGCAGACAATATTTCTTACGAGCGCATTGTCAATGAACCCAAACGCGGAGTAGGACCGGGAACAGTCGATAAGATTAGGGACTTTGCGACGACGCATGCCATGTCCTTGCTTGAAGCATCACAGGATATTATGCTGTCTGGTGTCAAGGGTAAGGCTGCTCAAGCCGTTTTTGACCTTGCAACCCTGCTATACAATCTCCGCAATCGACTGGATGAGATGACAGTGACCGAATTGGCCGAGGTGGTCTTAGATAAGACTGGCTACCTCAATGCCTTGGCTGTACAAGGAACGATTGAGGCCAATGCCCGCATTGAAAACATTCAGGAATTTCTTTCGGTGACCAAAAATTTCGATGATAAAGAGGTAGAGGAAGAAGAGACAGGGCTGGATAGGCTCAGCCGATTCTTGCTGGATTTGGCCCTGATTGCTGATACAGACGACGGAGACAAGGAAACGTCGGAAGTCACGCTCATGACCCTTCATGCGGCCAAGGGCTTGGAATTTCCAGTGGTCTTTCTCATTGGTATGGAGGAAAATGTCTTTCCTCTCAGTCGTGCAGCGGAAGAAGAAGCTGAGTTAGAAGAAGAGCGCCGTCTGGCTTACGTTGGCATCACCCGTGCCGAGCATATTCTTTATTTGACCAATGCCAATTCCCGCCTCTTGTTCGGTCGGAGCAATTACAACCAGCCTAGTCGTTTTATTCGTGAGATTTCAAGTGATCTCTTGGATTATCAAGGTCTGGCCCGTCCATCTAATACCAGCTTTAAGGCTTCTTATGTCAATGGCAAAGCGACCCAGTTTGGACAAGGGATGAGTTTGCAGCAGGCTCTCCAAAGTCGGAAATCTTCTGTGCAACAGTCCACTCGATTTGGGGGGACCATGCCTTTTGCTAGCTCCAATCAATCTAGTTCAGCCACAACATGGTCCGTTGGTGACATTGCTGTCCATCGAAAATGGGGTCGCGGTACTGTACTTGAAGTTTCAGGATCGGGCAGCAACCAAGAACTCAAAATCAATTTTCCAGAGATGGGTCTGAAAAAAGTTTTGGCCAGCCTAGCTCCGATTAGCAAGGAGGACTAGTGTGGAGCCGACTATTTGTTTGGATTGTACTGGCTGTTACCATAGTTTTATTAAGTCTATCCCCCATTCTCATCTATGTATTTTACTACCTTAGCAAGCGGAAAAAAGAACTCTGTACTGCAAAGGTGACAGGCTGTGTTGAAGACTACTCATTCATGTCCTACAATGGCCTTAGCCTGCCTGTCGTGGGCTACTGGGTGAGACAAAGCTATTATTGGGCTGTTGGTCCACATTTCCAATCCTGTCGATACGTCACGGTTTTAACACCCTTATCATGCTTGGTAACGGGACAGCATTATAATTTGCTAGATAGAAAACATTTACCAGATTCTTTAATTATCTATCGAAATAAGAATAGTCTGTTCAGTCTAACGTCCAGTTCCTTGCTGGACTTTTTCCATTGGTTCTAGCGTCGATGTTTACTACAATCCACTTAAGCCAAAGCAGTCCTACGTCCAGCGACATATTACGATTTTGTCCAAAGGTTTAGTGTATTTGCTGATAGGATTGCATTGTCTATATATGGTGGTCTGTTTGGGTCTGTGACTGGCGCTGGTCTAGGTTTGACAAATAGGAGGAGGTGACAAGGGTGACAAATCTCAAGTACTTTCAGAAGAGATGGCAAGAGAGAAATATCTGGTCATGGCTCACTCTCAGCATCACTATAATGCCTTGCGTCAGCTTTTTAAGGGAAATGTTTGGTCAGTTGACAAAGGACTTGAATTTGAACGTATGCTAGCGGAGGCTTTAGCTCACAATCCTAGTATAAAGACATTTCGCACTGCCTCTCAGCATATTTGGGGTTATTTTAAAAAGTGTGCAAGTGATGAAGAAAGGGAACGCTTCAAGGAATTGGACCTGTTTCTGGAGAGCCAAGCCCAGGAAATGCACGAGTTTTTGAAGTGTATGACTGACAAGTACCGGCCGCCCTACCTGCTCCAGAGTCGGATAATGCAAGTGGACAAAATACAATAAGGCAGTCATGACTTGTTTTGGGTCATTTCTGTCTTTTTTGAATGGTGATAAGCACAAGTCGAAATCGTATGACAATTTACTCAGTCTAGTGTGAAATTTTCAGCAGATTGATTGTAAATTTAGCACATTCCAGCTTTTCATTCAGGAAATTTGTGGTATAATTATGAAATAACAAATTTTTAGAAAATTTTGAAGAATTAACCTAAAGGAGATTTCTATGGCTTATGTAGTAGCTGTTGTTGGTGCAACTGGTGCAGTTGGTGCCCAAATGATAAAAATGTTGGAAGAGTCAACACTTCCAATCGAGAAAGTGCGTTTCCTTGCTTCTGCCCGTTCAGCAGGCAAGACCTTGCAGTTTAAGGGACAGGACATTGTCATTGAAGAAACAACAGAAACAGCCTTTGAAGGAGTGGATATTGCCCTCTTCTCAGCTGGTGGTTCTACATCTGCCAAGTACGCTCCTTACGCAGTAAAAGCAGGAGCTGTAGTGGTTGACAATACCTCTTACTTCCGTCAAAATCCAGATGTACCGTTGGTTGTTCCTGAAGTTAATGCACACGCGCTTGATGCCCACAATGGTATCATTGCTTGTCCAAACTGCTCAACTATTCAGATGATGGTTGCATTGGAGCCTATTCGTCAGAAATGGGGCTTGGAGCGGATCATCGTATCTACTTATCAGGCAGTTTCTGGTGCTGGTATGGGAGCTATCTTAGAAACTCAGGCTCAGCTTCGTTCTGTCCTGAATGACGGTGTAGAGCCAAAAGCGGTAGAAGCAAACATTCTTCCTTCAGGTGGCGATAAGAAGCATTACCCAATCGGTTTCAATGCGATTCCGCAAATCGACCTCTTCACAGACAATGACTACACTTACGAAGAGATGAAGATGACCAAAGAAACCAAGAAAATCATGGAAGATGACAGCATTGCTGTTTCTGCAACCTGCGTCCGTATTCCAGTCTTGTCAGCTCACTCTGAGTCTGTTTACATTGAAACCAAAGAAATTGCACCGATTGATGAAGTGAAAGCGGCTATCGCAGCCTTCCCAGGTGCTGTTTTAGAAGATGATGTAGCCAACCAAATTTATCCGCAAGCAGTCAATGCAGTTGGTAGCCGTGATACCTTTGTAGGTCGTATCCGTAAGGACTTGGACAAGGAAAACGGTATTCACATGTGGGTTGTCTCTGACAACTTGCTCAAAGGTGCTGCATGGAACTCTGTTCAAATCGCTGAAACCCTTCATGAGCGTGGTCTAGTTCGTCCAACCACAGACTTGAAATTTGAATTGAAATAAAATCATCTATTACCTCTTATCCAACTTACAAGTTTGTCAAATCAAACAGCTGGATTCTTGCTATTATAGAAAGTAGATATTAACAATTGAAACTTAAAATTATTAAAGGTAATTTTTCAGTTTGTAAACTCGAAGATTATACAAAGATTAACTTGACTAGTTCTTATATTTTTATCGGTAAAACGGATGAAGAAAACTCACTGGTTTGTCTGAGTCAAGAAGTTCCTGATAATGTTATAGAAGAGGACAAAGATTGGATAGCTTTTCGTGTTGTAGGGGTACTTGATTTTTCATTAGTAGGTATCCTTTCACAGATTAGTCAAATATTAGCAGAAGCAAAAATCAGTATCTTTGCAGTATCTACTTTCAATACTGATTACATACTTACTAAAGCTAATAATTTCCCAGCAGCTATTGAAGTTCTTCAGAAAGCTGGATACGAATTTATTGATTAGGAGGTTCTATGTCTATTCAAGATTTACGAGATGTAAAAATCATTACGGCTATGATTACGCCCTTTAAAGAAGATGGTGCCATTAACTATGATGTATTGCCAGAATTGGTCGAACATTTGTTGGCTCATCATACGGAAGGGATTTTGTTGGCAGGAACAACTGCCGAAAGTCCAACTCTAACACACGCTGAGGAGTTAGAATTATTTGCGGCAGTACAAAAGATTGTCGATGGACGCGTGCCATTGATTGCAGGTATCGGTACCAATGATACCCGTGACTCCATCGAGTTTGCCAAGGAAGTTGCGGCCTTTGGTGGCTTTGCGGCAGGTCTTGCCATCGTACCTTATTACAACAAGCCTTCTCAAGAAGGTATGTACCAGCACTTCAAGGCTATTGCGGATGCTTCTGATTTGCCAATCATTATCTACAATATCCCAGGTCGTGTTGTCGTTGAAATGACGCCAGAAACCATGTTGCGTTTGGCGGAGCATCCAAATATCATTGGTGTAAAAGAGTGTACCAGCCTTGCCAACATGGCTTACTTGATTGAGAATAAGCCAGAGGATTTCTTGATTTATACTGGTGAAGATGGCGATGCCTTCCATGCTATGAACTTGGGTGCAGATGGTGTGATTTCGGTCGCATCTCATACCAATGGTGATGAGATGCATGAGATGTTTACTGCCATTGAGCAGCAAGATATCCGAACAGCCGCAGCCATTCAACGCAAGTTTATTCCGAAAGTTAATGCTCTATTCTCTTATCCTAGTCCTGCACCAGTCAAGGCAGTTCTCAATTACATGGGATTTGAAGTTGGACCACTCCGCTTACCATTGGTACCTTGTCCAGAAGAAGACGCCAAACGCATTATCAAAGTCGTCGTTGACGGCGACTACGAAGCAACCAAAGCAACTGTGACTGGTGTGGTTAGACCGGATTATTAAAAATGTCCGGGGGATATTTTTAACCCGAGCAAAGATAATTAGGGCATCAACTGCCATTTTCGACCTTTTATTTAAATTTATTCAAGCACATCATAAAATAGGTGTGCTTTTTTGTTTGGATGTGTAAACCTTTTCAATAAGAATTTGCCTTGTCAATGCTATAATGGAGGAGAAGGGAGGAAGCGGGATGAATATTTTGATCATTGGTGCTTCATTCGCTGGTTTGACAGCTGCAATGGAATGCCAGAAACGCTATCCACAAGCGATTATTTATGTGATTGACAAGGAAGAAAGTACAGGCTACTTTCCCAATGCACTCAATTGGAAAGTAAAAGGGGAAATTTCAAGCTGGGAAGAAGCGAGGGTTGGCTATTTTGAAGGGCTAGAGCAGTCGGCCGTTCATTTCTTACTTGGATGGGAATGCATTTCTATAGAAGCTGTATCTAAAAGAATAAGGCTAAAAAAAGAAGAAAGCATACGGGAATTATCCTACGACTATCTCATTTTAGCTATGGGTGCTCAACAAGTTTGGGGACACCAGTCGGTTGATCTATCGGAAAAGATTTTGACAAGTAAATCTATTGGAGAAGCTAAAAAGAGTTTCGAAAAGATTGAAGGGGCCGGAAGGGTAACAGTCATAGGAGCTGGTCAAATTGGTCTTGAAAGTTTGGAGGCTCTCAGTCGTTCATCCATTAAGATCAGGTTGATTGAATCACAAGAATGGCCCTTAGCCAAATATTTCGATCAAGAAATGGTCGATTTTATCTGGGGAGAGTTTGACCGAATTGGACTCGACTATCATTTTTCGGAAACAGTTAATGAAGTTAACTTGGATGAGATAGGTCAAGTCCAGTTACGCAGTTTGCAGGGAACATATCATTCGGACTTGGTGCTTTTGGGTACCAACTTTAGACCCCATACAGATTTGGTGGAAGGACTAGTGGACCTGCATACAGATGGTAGTATTCTGGTGGATGAGTATCTTGAAACCAGCCAAGCTGGAATTTTTGCGGTAGGGGATTTAATTCGGATGCCTGTTACCATGTTTGGGCAGGCCTACCTGCCCATGATCAACCACGCTATGTTGACAGGGCGTCTGGTTGCTGAAAATCTACTGGTTAAGCAGAAGAGCTTAAAGCCTGTTCAACGCATTGTCTCCACCCATGTGTTTGGCTATAATCTGACTAGCGTAGGACTGACAGAAAGGGAAGCAAACCTGTGGTTAGACACAGACACTGTTCGCATCCGTCATCCATTCAGTCAATGGGATAAACATGAAATAGACTTCAAAATGGTGGTCAGTCGAGGGGATGGACGTATTCTTGGTGGTCAATTGGTATCTTCCTCTGACCACATGGCACAGATGAATGTATTGGCACTAGCTATTTCAAAAAATATGACAGTTGAGGACTTGTTACAAGAATCCTGGCTTTGTTTGCCTGGTAGAACCGATCTGCAACCATTCATTATGGAAGCAGCCAATCAGTATTTGTGGCAAAAAACTGACCAAGAATAGGTGGTGATTGTGTGCATATTCTAGATTTATTAGAAAAACGTGAGCGCGCTATTTACCAGCTCTTTCTTCTCTTGCGCAAGTCCGTTACACCTATTGGAATAAAGGAAGTTGCCCAGGAGCTCCATCTGTCTAAATCTACCTTGTTACGCTATATAGAAAGTTTCTCTGAAGAGGTTGAAGAGGGCCAGTTTGGTCTAGTTTTTCAAATTAGAGAAGAAGAAATTGTCTTACAACGCGGAGCTAATTTATCCAGACAAGACCTGTTTGCCTATCTCTTTAGAACTAGTATCAAGTACCAGATTTTACTTTATTTTTTTGATAAAAATGAATGCTCCATCCCCATGCTAGCTCAAGATTTATTGCTGAGTGAAGCTACTTTGAACAGACACCTTTCGACATTAAACAAAGTCCTGAAAGAGTTTCAGGTGAGCATACGGAACGGTCGTTTGCGGGGTAGTGAGTTGCAAATTCGCTATTTTTATTATCAATTATTCTGGCTGACCAGGCCTTTCAAGGAATTAGAACAAGATCGGGTCTTTAGGGAGCAACTTGCTCATCTGCCGATTTTTGAACGCTTTTATCAATCCCAGTTTAATCCTCGACAGGCCCATCAGTTGGCTCTCTGGTTGATGATTGTCCAGAAAAGAATGCGATTGAAGGATTTGGATTTCCAGACAGTTTATCAATTAATGGCTCCCTATGAGCAACATAAATTTTACCGTCACCTCCGTCAGATCTTTTTAACCTTACGCCAGCAAGCATCTGCTTCCTTTCAAGAGGGTGACACAATGTCCGTTTTTGCCTTCTTGTTTAGTCAAGGGATAGTGGCAGCCCATCAACTAGAACAGGTCTTAGGATTCGGAGGCCCCATTATGGAAGCGACTAGTTGGGCCTTTCAACGTGTAAAAATACTCTTGAAGACAGATTTGACAGTGGAAGAAGGAGAACTCTATCATCTCAATCAGGTCTTTAGTCAGCTCTATTTTTTTACTTCCTGCATCGATAGTGGCTTGGATGAGTTGGCTGACTATGATCCCTTCATGCAAGAGGCTGCTTCTAGTATCTTGCACCATGTATCTGAGGAGATTTTTGGGAGAAGGCAAGCCCCAGCCACCAGTCATTTGCTATCTTTGACGCAATTATTTTCATATTTTATGCAGGTGGAGCCAACCATGGTGAAAATTGGGTGGGCATCCAGTTATCCATCTGTCATCAGTTCTCCCATTTTACATGTCTTATGTCAGTCCTTAGAACGCAATCGGTCAATTCAAATCGAGCCTGTCCAATCAGACCAATCCTATGATCTGGTTATTTGCCATGATTATCCTTGGCAGCAAGATCCATCTTATCATATCTATGGATTGCCAACTGATCAGGAGTTGAAGGATGTAAAGAGCCTTATCCAGACCATTCAACAGCGCAAGTTGGAGCAGTCTAAACGGTTGGTCGAACGAAAGCAGTTTCGGATTGAACGTCGGTGATAAACTTTCTAGTTCCCTAGGAAGTTTTTCTTTTGTCGCAAAAAGACAACTTTATCAGATTTTTTTGAAATTATAAAAAAATTGATAAGATTATTTTCGAAAAATAGATTACAATAAAATCACAAGGGAGTCGGAAACGCTTTCAAAAGTAATGATAAATCTACAAGGAGGACAGGAAATGTCAACTGAAAAATACATTATGGCCATCGACCAAGGCACAACAAGCTCACGCGCCATCATCTTTAACAAAAAAGGTGAAAAAGTTGGTAGCTACCAAAAAGAATTTACACAAATTTTCCCTAAACCGGGTTGGGTAGAACATAATGCCAATGAAATCTGGAATTCCGTTCAGTCTGTTATTGCGGGATCCTTTATTGAAAGTGGTGTTCGTCCAGACCAGATTGAAGGGATTGGTATCACTAACCAACGTGAAACGACAGTTGTTTGGGACAAAGAAACAGGACTTCCAATCTACAATGCCATTGTCTGGCAATCTCGTCAAACATCACATATTGCTGATCAGTTAAAAGCGGATGGACATGCGGATTTGATTCATAAAAAGACTGGTCTTGTAGTAGATGCCTATTTCTCAGCAACAAAAGTTCGGTGGATTTTGGACCAAGTTCCAGGTGCACAAGAACGTGCTGAAAAAGGTGAAATTCTCTTTGGAACTATCGATACTTGGTTGGTTTGGAAATTGACCAATGGTAAGTGCCATGTAACAGATTACTCAAACGCTGCCCGCACCATGCTTTACAATATCAAGGAACTCAAGTGGGATGATGAAATCCTTGAGCTCCTCAATATTCCAAAAGCTATGTTGCCAGAAGTTCGTTCCAATTCAGAAATCTACGGAACAACAGCGCCATTCCACTTCTACGGTGCAGAAGTTCCTATTTCTGGTATGGCAGGTGACCAACAAGCAGCCCTATTTGGACAATTGGCATTTGAGCCAGGTATGGTGAAAAATACCTATGGAACAGGTTCCTTCATCGTTATGAACACTGGTGAGGAAATGCAGCTATCTGAGAATAGTCTTCTCACCACTATCGGTTATGGCATTAACGGAAAAGTTTACTATGCACTAGAAGGTTCAATCTTTATCGCTGGTTCTGCAGTTCAATGGCTGCGTGATAGTATGCGAATGGTGGAAACATCGCCTGAGTCTGAAGAACTTGCTCGTAAGTCTACTAGCAACGATGAGGTCTATGTTGTACCAGCCTTTACGGGACTAGGAGCTCCATATTGGAATTCAGATGCGCGTGGATCTGTCTTTGGCTTAACTCGTGGTACAAGCAAGGAAGATTTTGTGAAAGCTACTCTACAATCTATTGCCTATCAAGTTCGTGATGTTATTGATACCATGCAATTGGATACAGGAATTGATATTTCTGTCTTGAAAGTAGACGGTGGTGCTGCCATGAACAGCCTTCTCATGCAATTCCAGGCAGATATCCTTGGTATTGAGATTGCCCGTGCGAAAAACTTGGAAACAACTGCACTTGGTGCAGCCTTCTTAGCAGGTTTAGCAGTTGGTTTCTGGAAGGACTTGGATGAATTGAAGGAATTGAATGCAGTTGGTCAATCCTTCAAGCCAGCAATGAATGAAGCACGCAAAGAACAGCTCTATAAAGGCTGGAAAAAAGCAGTTGCTGCAACGCAGTTATTTGCACAATTGGATGAAGAGTAAAAAGTTAGAAAGTGTGAAAACATGGAATTTTCAAAAGAAACACGTCGCTTAGCGATTGAAAAAATGCAAGATAGACAGTTGGATCTCTTGATTATTGGTGGTGGTATTACGGGGGCGGGTGTTGCCCTCCAAGCCGCTGCTAGTGGTATGGAAACTGGCTTGATTGAAATGCAGGACTTTGCCGAAGGGACATCCAGTCGTTCAACCAAGTTGGTTCACGGTGGGCTTCGTTACCTCAAACAGTTTGATGTAGAAGTAGTATCTGATACAGTTTCAGAACGTGCAGTAGTGCAAAATATTGCACCTCACATTCCCAAACCAGACCCAATGTTGCTTCCAGTTTACGATGAAGAAGGATCTACCTTTAGCCTCTTCCGCTTGAAAGTGGCCATGGATCTCTATGATTTGTTGGCTGGCGTCAACAATACTGACCTTGCCAATAAGGTGTTGACAAGAGAAGAAGTGCTGGAACGAGCACCGCATTTGAAAAAAGAAGGCTTGCTTGGTGGTGGAGTTTATCTGGACTTCCGTAATAACGATGCCCGCTTGGTAATTGAAAATATCAAACGTGCTGCCAAAGACGGAGCCTTGATTGCCAGCCGTGTCAAAGCGGAAAAATTCATCAAGGATGAGTCTGGAAAAGTTGTCGGTATCGTCGCTCGTGATTTGCTGACAGACAGCACCTTTGAAATCCGTGCTCGTTTGGTCATCAATACAACAGGACCTTGGAGTGACGAAGTGCGTAATCTTGGTGGAGAAGGTTCAGGCGTCCTTCAAATGCGTCCAACCAAGGGTGTGCACCTAGTTGTCGATAGTTCTCGCTTGTCTGTGCCACAACCAACTTACTTTGACACTGGACACGCTGACGGCCGTATGGTCTTTGTCCTTCCGCGTGAAAACAAAACCTATTTTGGTACGACAGATACGGACTATACAGGTGATTTGGCGAATCCAACGATTACACAAGAAGATGTCGATTATCTATTGGATATTGTTAACAATCGTTTCCCAGAAGCAAACTTGACCTTGGATGATATTGAAAGTGGCTGGGCTGGTCTTCGTCCACTCTTGTCAGGAAATGGAGCTTCTGACTACAATGGTGGCAATAATGGAAAACTCAGCGACGATAGTTTCAACAGCTTGATTGAAACCGTCAAAGGTTATTTGAACAATGAAAAGACTCGTGATGATGTGGAACACGATTTGACTCATCTGGAAGGTAGTGTTTCTGAAAAACACTTGGATCCGTCTGCTGTATCGCGTGGTTCTGCCCTTGACCGTGATGACAATGGTTTGCTCACACTTGCCGGTGGTAAAATCACTGACTTCCGTAAGATGGCAGAAGGTGCACTTGAAAAAGTGGCAAGTATTCTCAAAGAAGAACATGGGCGTAGCTTTAAACTCATCAATTCTAAGACCTATCCTGTTTCTGGTGGAGAATTGAACCCTGCAAACGTAGCAGAAGAAATTGAACACTTGGCACAATTAGGGGTGAAAAAAGGTTTGGACTACGAGGATGCCCTCTACCTTGCTAACTTGTACGGTTCAAATGCACCTAAAGTTTTTGCCTTGAACCATAAAGTAGAGGCTGTGTCTGACCTTAATCAACGGGATTTGCTTTCTCTTCATTATGCCATGAAAGAAGAAATGGCTTTGACAGTAGTGGATTATCTACTTCGTAGAACAAACTATATGCTCTTCATGAGGGAACAATTGGATGCAGTAGCACCTGAAATCATCAAGGAAATGACAGCATACTATAGTTGGACAGCAGATGAAGTTGCACAGCAAGAAGCTTTGCTTATAGCTACTCTTAATAAGAATGATTTGACCTATCTAAAGAAGGTGTAATACAATTTATGAAAAGGCTTACCAAGCTGAACAATATAAAAGAACCCAAGGAGGCTTTATGAAATTTTTACGTTCTACCATCGGCTATATGATTGCCGGTATGCTTGTTATGAGTGTCTGGGGGGCATTTGCGGATGCCTACGGCATTATTGGAGGCTACTTTGCTGCCTTTATTATCATCGGTCCAATGTGGTTTATGAACCATTATCTGGGGCTAATCAAACACGATGATGACTCAGCTTTTGTCGATATGGGGCTGGGAATCGGTCTGTGTGGTATTTTCCGTGATGCCTTTATAAATGGATTTGGTACTGTGGTTGAATCACTTCCGACCATCGTCTTGGTTGTCATCGGCGCAACCATCGCTGGACTGGTTGCAGCCAAGATTGAAGAAGATATGGAAAAAGATTAAGGAGGGTATCACATGACAGTTCAACAAGCAATTGCTACTTTGGTTGGTGCGTTTCTCTTCCCCTTCATCATTCGGATGGCCTGGGGACAGATGGTTGAAAAATTTGGTCCGATTGGTGGTTGGATCGCTGCGTCAATGATTGTCGGGACGGCCTGGACCATTAACCACGGTGTGGGGCTTATCACCCAATCAGGGTCTGCCTGGGTTGATATGGGACTTGCTGCGGGTATCGGTGTATTTGTCGCATCAGTTGCGCGTGGTGGTAAGGCTGGCAAAGCCAAAACCAATCTCCTAGCAGCCCTGGTCGGAGGAATTTTAGGCGGTCTAATCCTATCATTTATCCTTTAAAAGCAAAGTTTCAAGTCGGGATGAAATGTCCCGACTTTTTATGATAGTGAATGAACCCCAGCAAGTCCTAGGCTTAACCAAGTACAGAGTCTTTTCAAAGTGAATGATGCTTGTCGTGACAATATGATCTTTCAAGAATATGAGCAAAATGTTTTACATTATCACTAATTATTGATAAAATAATACCAAATCAGAAACGAGGTAGTTTACATGAACAATACAGGTATTCATCACATTTCGACTTTGGTGGGCAACATCCACCAGGCTTATCATTTTTATCACCATATTCTTGGCTTGAAATTGACCCTGAAGACAGTGAATCAGGATGATTCGTCCATGTATCACCTCTTTTTCGGGGATGAAGATGGCCGGTTCGGTACAGAATTCACGATTTTTGACATGCCAAACTTCCAGATGGAACGCAAGGGAACCAATCGCCTAGAAAGAACGATTTTTCTAGTCAAGGATAAGTCAGCTCTGGAGTTCTGGGCACAACGTTTGACGGATTTTGAGGTCGAACATGGTGGAGTAGAAGTGATGGGAGACAGACATATTCTCAATTTCCAAGATGAGGATGGTCAAGATTTGGCCTTGACCTATCATGATACTATTGGTCCTATGTACCCAATGGAGACTGCCGAGATTCCTGAATCGGTTGCGATTTTAGGAATTGCTGGGATTCAGATGCGGGTGCTGGAGGAGAAAGTCCTGCTGGACATGCTGACAGAGAGATTTGGTTTTGAAGAGGAAAGCCGTTTTGATTATCAGGGACAGCAAGTCATTTCGCTCAAATTCGACAATGACTTCCAGCATCGCGTGCAGGTTATCGTCGATCAGGTTTCAAAAATATCCGTCATTGGGGTTGGTGCCATTCACCACGTAGCCTTTGGTGTCTTGGATACATTAGATTTAGAGGATATGGTTCATACACTTGACCTGCTCAACCGTCCGCACTCAGGCATTATCAATCGGGACTTTATGCACTCCCTCTATTTCCGCGCGCCGAACTACCTTATGTTTGAAGTGGCGACAATGGAAGGTCAGCACGAGGCCAAGAAAGCTGAGCAACATGATAAACTCGATGATGTTGAACTCTTCTTGCCAACCTTCTTTGAGGAGGACCGGGCTGAGATTGAAGAAGTTCTGAGAAATCGTTATTAGGAGACAGTCATGAACTATCATTTTGTGGAGGGGACTGCGCCCTGTCTCCTGGTCTTTTTTCACGGAACAGGTGGCGATGAGCAGTCCATGCTCTTTCTGAGGGAAAAATTGGATCCTGAAGCAGCTGTACTATCTTTTCGGGGCAATGTTGGTCAGGGGAAATCCCGTCGCTTTTTTGCTCCGCTGGTTGACGGGCAGCTGGATTTGCTTGATTTTGAGCAACGTTTGACCGATTTTATAGACCAGTGGCCACAAATTGCAGTAGCAGATTACCAGCAAATTACCTTTGTCGGCTTTTCAAACGGGGCTAATTTTATAGCAGGGCTCCTGACCAAGCGGGCTGATTTGGCTGACTGCTATCTCTTGCTCCATCCATCAGCTCTTGATTTTTCAGTGCCTTTGGAAAATAGCAGAGCGGACATTCTTGTGACGGCTGGCTTGCAGGACCAGTTGGTTGACCCAGTCGCAGTTCAAGAACTCTACCAAAATTGGCAGGAAACTGCCTTTCCCAAACTTCAATTAGCCATTTTTGACCAGGGCCACTTTTTAACGACTGATGAAATTGACCGCATCATCAACTGGTATCAGACAAAATAAAGACCTGAACTCTTGTGTGAACCGCACCCCAAAAGTTAGAGAGAAAAATCTAGCTTTTGGGGTGCTATTTTTATGAAATTGAGCTATGAAGACAAAATCAAAATCTATGAACTACGTCAAAGTGGTCAGTCTATCAAGAACTTATCAAAACAGTTTACTATTGCAGAATCTGTTATCCAATATATGCTTCGACTGATCGATAGGTATGGCATAAACATTGTCAAGAAAGGTAAGAACACCTATTATCCTCCAGAACTCAAGCAGGAAATGATTGATAAAGTACTTCTTGATAAGCAGTCAGTCCTCTCCGTCTCGCTTGATTACGCCCTGCCAAATCGTGGAACTCTTCCAAACTGGATAGCACAATACAAGAAAAACGGGTATACTATTGTTGAGAAAACAAGAGGGAGGCCACCAAAGATGGGGCGTAAACCAAAGAAAACCTGGGAAGAGATGACGGAGCTAGAGCGATTGCAGGAAGAAAATGAGCGTCTTAGAACGGAGAATGTCTACCTAAAAAAGTTGAGAGAGCTTCGTTTAAGGGACGAAGCCAGAGAGCAAGAAAGGCTCAAACAGTTAGAGAGATGGTCACAGAAGGATTCAGACTAAATATACTGCTGATTATTTCCCAATTAGTTCCTTCTACCTATTACTATCAAGTCAAACGATTGAATAAACCAGATAGAGATAAGGACTTAAAAGTTGAAATTCAAGCCATTTATGATGAACATAAGGGAAACTATGGCTACCGTCGCATTCACCTTGAGCTAAGAAATCGTGGATTTTCTGTCAACCACAAGAAAGTACAACGGCTGATGAAAGAGTTAGGTTTGACTGCTCGTATTCGTCGACGCAAGAGATACAAGTCTTACAAGGGTGATGTGGGCAAGAAAGCTCCTAATCTCATTGAGAGAGCCTTTGAAGGGGTTAAGCCTTTTGAGAAGTGCTATACAGATGTGACTGAGTTCGCTCTGCCAAATTGTGCTGAAAAACTCTATCTTTCTCCTGTTCTGGATGGCTATAATAGCGAAATTATTGATTTTACCTTATCCCGCTCTCCAAACCTCATACAAGTCAAGACCCTGCTTGAGAAGGTCTTCCCTGAGGAAACTTACCCAAATACCATTCTCCATAGTGACCAAGGTTGGCAATACCAACATGAAGTCTATCACAGTTTTCTTGCAAGTAAAGGCATATGTCCTTCCATGTCTCGCAAGGGAACCAGCACAGATAATGGCATGATGGAGTCTTTCTTTGGCATCTTGAAAACAGAAATGTTTTACGGATTTGAGAAAAATTTCAAGTCTCTGGATCAACTGGAGCAAGCTATTACCGAGTATATTTTTTACTACAACAATAAACGCATTAAAACAAAACTAAAAGGACTTAGTCCTGTTCAGTATAGAACTAAATCCTTTCAATAATATTTTTGGTCTAACTTTTTGGGGTCAGTACATGTGTTCAAGTCTTTTTTGCTATTAGACCAATGTTTCCAACTTGTCGACCAAGGAACCAACGTAAGCGATTGTTTCTTTAAGTGGTTGGTCTGTTGATACATCAACGCCTGCGTGTTTAGCCAGGTCTTGGGCAGAAAGACTTGCACCGAGTGACAAGGTTTCCAACCATTTTTCAACAACTTCTTCAGGATTTTCTTCCAATTGCTTAGCCATAGCCGTACCGATGGTCAAGCCAGCTGAGTAAGTGTATGGATAGAGGCCAATGTAGTAGTGAGGCTGGCGCATCCAGATAAGACCAGCATCGTCGCCGATTTCAAAGTCCTCACCCCAGAATTCTTTGATGACATCCAGCTTGATTTGGCAGAGAATGTCGCCGTTGAGGTATTCGTCATTGTCCAGACGAGTGTAAACCTCACGCTGGAAGGCTGCCTCAAGCAGGTGAGTGACCATGTTGTGGAAGTAAGTACGACTGATTAACTCACTAATCAGGTAAGCCTGGAAACCAGGGTCTTGGTTGTTTTTCAAGAGAGTATTACAAGTCAAAACTTCGTTGGCAGTTGATGGTGCCTCGATAAAATAGAGCGATGGGTCATAGCTGAGAATGCTTTGTTTCTTAGCCAATTGGAAATGCCCTGCATGCCCCAGTTCGTGAGCCAATACCAGGACTTCATTCATGAGACCAGTCCAAGAAAGCAGGATATAAGACGGTCCGTCATAGAGAGTCGCACAGAAACCACCAGTCGCCTTGCCCTCATTTTGCGCAAAGTCAATCCAGCGCTCATCGAAGGAACGTTCAATCATCTTGACATAATCGTCGCCAAGGATGCCCAAACAGTCAATCAAGAATTGTTTAGACTCTTCTGGCGTAATGCGTTGGTTAAATTCGGACGGTAGGCTGATTTTCAGGTCGGCGTGGGTAATTTTCTCCAAGCCATGAGCCTTAGCAACCAGCTTGACATAGCGACGCATGTGCGGTGCCAATTCTTTCATGATGACGTCAATCTGACGGTCGAAGAGGTCGCGGGAAACATTTTGGCGGTGAAGAAGGTAGTCAATGGTCGTGTCAAAACCGCGGAGGCGCGCCTCAATCTGCTCATTCTTAATGTGCGATAGATAGGTTGCAGCTGTTGTGTTCTTGTATTTTTTCAAGGTATTGTAGAAACCAGCAGCGGAATTACGACGAATTTCCGTGTCGTGGCTGATTTCGTAGTCATTTTCAAACAAAACATAACTGTTTCCGTAGGTTTGGCCATTTGCTTCAAAGCTGTCAAAGGTCATATCCTCAAACTTGGTAACCCCGTAGTTGTTGTAGGGTTGGCCAAAGGTTGGTGCAAAATTGGCCAAGAGTTCTTCTTGAAGAGGGTGGAGTTGGTGAGGTTTTTGGCGAATAATTGCCTCGAAAAACGCCTTCCATTGTGGCTGTTCAGCAATCAAGTCGTTCAAGACTGCCTCGTCAAGTAAGCCCAGTTCGGTGTCCAGGAAGGACAATTTTGGAATGGCAAAGGCACGCACTAATTCGTATTCATTGGCGAGGCTGGCCAATTCTGTATTCATCTTGTCGACTTCAAGTGGCAAGAAGGCATAGTGGTCCAGCTTGCCGAGGAGGATAGACAGGTCTTCGTATTCTTTCAGTGCAGCGACAATACTTGCTTTTTCGGTCAATTGACCTTTATAGGTTTTCTCAAATTTCTCAACTTGTTCCTTGTAGCTTGCAAGGGCATCCTTGTAGGCCTGGTTGTCTGGGAAAATCAGGTTGGTATCCCAGGTGAGTTGCACGTCAATTTCATGGCGTTTTGGCATTGCTTGTGACATAGAATTCTCCTTTATTTTCAGAATTTTAAGTATATTATATCATAGAATGAAAATTATAACTTGACAAAACCGTGAAAAACCTAGATAATAGAAGTATGAAAGGGTTTACTGAAAACCAGAAAGGAGCTTAATATGCAAGTCATTAAACGTAGTGGAGAGATTGTTGAATTTGACCCAGAAAAGATTTATCAAGCCATTTTAAAGGCTGCGCAGACAGTTTATGTGATTGATGATACCTGGCGGAAAAACCTTGCCCAGGTGACTAAGAAGGTCGTACTTGACTTGGAAGAGGCTCATACAGAACGCCCAACCATCAGCATGGTACAATCCCAGGTGGAGCACCGTTTGCTGGATGCCGGCTATATCTCAATCGCAGAGCATTATATTTCTTATCGCCTGCAGCGTGATTTGGAACGCAATGGCTACGCGGATAAGATTGTCGTTCATCTGCGATTTGAGCAAGTACGTTAAAAGTAGTTATAGTTTATAGCTATAGGTTCATGTAACTAAAAACTATTGGTAATTTATGACATAATATGCTAGAATAAATGAAATCCATCCTTTTTGATAATCTGGATTTTATAACTAGTCATTCCCTAAGTTCGTGCCTTAGGGATTTTTTATTTCCTCTTATCTTTTTTGAAAATCCAGCCTAAAATTTTATTTTTAAATCGGTTTTAGCTGGACGAATTCTCCAAAATATTTTATTATAATAATAGATAGAAAACTGAGAGGAGGTAAGGTAGAGAGGTTGGGAAGCTGACTCTATCCTATATCAAAATCGGAGGTTATCAAATGAATAGAGAATTTAAGGCTATGGTTGTTGAGCAAGCAGGCGACGAGATTGTATTTGCTCCAAAAACCATTACAGTGGATGATTTGCATGAAGGTCAAGTCCTTATCAAAGTTGCCTACAGTTCGGTCAACTACAAGGACATGCTGGCTGTGCAGAAAAATTCCGGTGTCATCCGGAATTATCCCATGATTCCAGGTATAGACTTGGCTGGTACTGTAGTTTCGTCGGAGACAGATGAATTTACTCTTGGTCAGGAAGTGCTGGTGACCGGCTATGAAATGGGCATGTCCCATACAGGCGGATTCTCTGAATATGCCCGCGTTCCCAAAGATTGGGTTGTGCCATTGCCAGAAGGGTTGACAATGAAAGATGCCATGATCCTTGGCACGGCGGGACTCACAGCTGGTTTGTCTGTCCTGGCGCTTGAGAAAGCTGGAATGACAGTGGACAAGCAACCACAGATTCTCGTGACAGGTGCTAGTGGTGGCGTAGGCTCGGTTGGGCTTGCCATTCTCAAATCTCAGGGCTATGAGCATATTAGCGCTCTGACCCGAAAGAACAATCAGGATGAGCTGGTTTGCCGGCTGGGTGCTAGCAAGATTATCAAGCCAGATCAAGTCTTTATCAAGGAGAATCCACTCCTGCTCAAAGGGATTTACAATTATGTGCTGGACACAGTAGGTGGTGATGTGGTCGCTCATCTGATTCCACAGATTGACTATGACGGTGCTGTTTCGCTTTGTGGAAATGCCGGAGGTGTCAAGATGTTGACCAATGTTCTGCCATTTATTCTCCGTGGTGTACAGGCTTTGGGAATTGATTCTGTCCAAATTAGCCATGAAAAACGGACAGCAGTCTGGGAAAAATTCGCCAAGGAATGGAAGATTGTAGACCAGCTGGCTTATGATGAAATCAGCTTGGAAGAACTGCCTGAGACCATGACTCTTTTGAAAGAAGGGCGGCATTTGGGTAGAACCATTGTCAAAATTGGATAAACTGGACTGCTGAGATTTGATGTACAATAAAATCTATCAGTGGCGGAAGTCTGTTGCACACCAAAGGACCAACAAACGATAAGATAATTTTGAATAGTATGAAACGGCTAGGGATTACTTTAGTCGTTTCTTTGGTATAATGATAAGTATGAATCTGATTGTGACAACGAGTTTGAGGATGGATAGTCAGCTAGTTTCCCTTGCAGAGTCCATTGCCAAAGAACTACCTGCTATTTATCTGCCGCGTAATAAGCAAGCCCCTCTCGGTTTTTCTTGGACAACCTTCTTCTTCACGATGTGGGTAGCTGTTTTCCGCCAGGACTGGAAGTGGGCAGGTATTATGTTTGCAGCCAATGCCCTTATCGGTACCTTGGCTAACCAGTTTGACCTAGGTTACTTGGTCTTTGCGATCAATATCGTTATGGGATTTCTCTATAACAAATTACACCTTAAAGAACTACTTGCAAAAGGTTGGAAACCGGCGACTGACTCAGATGCAGAGCTCATTCGTACCAAAGGTCAAATCTAATAGACAAAAGATGACTTCGCAAGAGGTCGTCTTTTTGATATAATAGATTGGTAATTATAATTATTAGAATCGGCAAGGTAAATAAGGGAATAAAATGAAAATAGAAAAAATGACAGTAGAAGAGTTCTTACAACTGAAGAAGGATGCTCAGATTTCCTTGATTTTACTGATTATTTTTGGACTTGTCTTGTTTTCAAGTATGTTTTATATTACAGCGATTGGTGCAAGAACACAAATGTACAATTCTATAGGGATTACAGTGTTTTTATCTGTGGCCATGACAGCTTTTAGACCCTATTTTTTACCCAAAAATATCTTAGAGCAAAAACAACCTGAGCTGAAGCAGTATTCGACAGAGGGCTACTCAGTTTCTAGTGACTTTCTAAAAAGGGCTTTTCTAGTCTATTCGGTTGCGATTATTGTGGTTGTTTTCGGTTTTGCCTCTGCCTACGCAACTCGGGTTGAGACCATCCTTCCCGATGATACCTTACCAAGTCTGGAACAAAAGTCAATTATCGAGCAAGAGCTTGAGAACATCAGTGATGAGTAAAATTGTTTGAGATGGTTAAGTGACAAAAGGTTGGATCTTAGTAAGGGGGATATTTAGAGTGTCTGAGAAACAAAACTCCTCTCTAACATTGGAGGAATATTTACAACTTCGTAATGAATCAAGGTTTGCGACGATATTATTTGGAATTTACACTATTTTATTTGCAGCAGGTGGGTTTTATTTGGTTTCACAAGATGGCCGTGCTTATCTTTATATCTCGATAGGAATGACTATTTACCTGGCATTGGGAATGAGAGTGTTTATTCCTCCTTTCCATAAAAAAGCCTATCTTGAGTTGGCACAGCCACAATTAAAGACCTACCCATCTCAAAAATGTTTGATCTCCTCTCGTTTTATCTTTAGCCAATTAGGAGCTTACGGACTGGGCTGTATCGTCCTTCTAATTTTACTGGTGCAATCCTTATCTGCGATTCAACCGAAGGTGGAGATGATTGATTTACCGAGTATAGAAACCTCAACAACTGAATCAAGTACTACCCCTCCAAGCTTGAAGATCGATAATGAATAAGGTGATATTCACTTTCAAATAAGGTAAGAAGTGAAGATATGACCCACAGTCCAACTCAACGCTCGTCAGGGTCAGGATTTTGTGGACATACAAACGGTCGAGTTTGGTAAAATCGCCAGCAAGGTCGAGAATAACATCACGATCAAGATGACGGTTGATGGCGTGGAGCAGAAAATCCGAGTGGATGCGATTGGCTTTGATGAGGCAGGAAATATCCGCATTCAGGAATACACAACTGCCCAGAATGGTCTGAAAATCAGCCGTCAGAACCTCTTGGAAGACCTGTCCAAGTACGGCGGCACCATTGTCGGAGCAGGCAAGGGTGACTTTGTCGGCGGTGTTGAGATACCTAAGGGCACACGGATTGATGTCGTGTCGCAGTGGACTTCAAACTATAGCTTAGATGGGAATGGCAATAAATTTGAGGTAATCACCTTAGAAAATGGGGAAACTGCCTATCTGTCTAAATCAACAGACTTTAACGGGAACTCCGTTCCTGTTAGGTCGCTGGATTATTTGAAAGCAGACGGAACCATTAATTGGCCAAATGAGGATGGATTTGTACTTAAAGCCGATGGCAGTGCTGATAAGACAGAAGCCGTTTTAAGGGCGGGTGAGGTAATTGACCGCTTTGGTAGTCCATATGGCGCATTTACTAGTCCTGTGAAGGATGGAGTCGTTCTTGAGTACGATACTAGGGGATTGCCTTATCCTGAAAGTTATCAGGAATACCACCAATATGAAATTACAACAGATATTACAATGGAAAATATACAGAAAGCGTATGATAATCTACCTGGTTCTAGTAAAATAGAGTTTGATACTCAACTTGCTAGAAGAAGAAAGGAATTGTCCAATCTTGCGAGTAACTACATCGGGACTATTGATACAGTATTTGGAACAGGTGGAGGAACTCAGATTCAATTCGGGGGAGCCTTGCAATTTTACATTGATTTAGGTCTTGTGAGGGAGATATTGCCATGATAGATAAATTTTCAGCAGAAAAAGCTGCAATACAAAAAATTATTGACGAAAGAGGCTGGGAAACAATTCGTGTGGTTCTCTTTGATACAACTAATCGTGTTCCGTTTGCGATACATCTATTTGAAAAAGATGGTAAGTTTTTGATTCAGACTAGTGGGGAGCGAGGTAGTCTTGATGGAAATCCGGGGGTATTTGATAATTTCGAGTTAGCTAAAGAAGAATTTATTAAACAAATAGAGTTAGAAATTCGAGCTTCAAGACATGATGTAGAGCAACGAGGATTTTCTTACTACCCGTCTCCCCTTTGGGATAAGTACGCTATCCAATTGGTTACCGATACTATCGATGCAATAGGAGTTGTGGATGGTGCTTTAGAGTTGCTTCTTGCAGATCCTAATCATTGGTTTGTCAAAGATGAACAAGACCATCTTCTCAAACTCCAAGAAAAGTTGAACAACTACATTCACTTCATCGAAAGCAAGCAGTATGTGGACAGCTACGGGGATGACTTTACAGAAAAAGTTATCAATCTTACTTTCCAGTATGCTCCGTCAGATAACGGTCTTGCTTTCCTTGTGCAAGTTCAAAAAGTACTACAGCCAACAGATATTCGTTTGAAGGTTGTTGTGCCAGAGTAGAGTTTCTGAGTCCAGACAGGATTACCTTGTCTGGATTTTTTGGTATAATGGGAGGGTAGAAATATTCTTCATTGATACATAAGAAGCTAGGCTAGACTTGGTTTAAAGCGGAGCCTAGGAGTGGGAATGAAATTGGAGTTGTTATCTCTCGCATCCATTTTGAAACAAGTTGAGTAGCTCTGCTATTAACCACCCCGCAGACCGACCAACTAACGGATAAACAAATCAAAGAGTTGGAGTCAAAGAGTGATGCGGAGGTGGTTCAGGAGTTCTATCCGACTCTGGAGTCGGACTATAGTCAAATCAAAAATAGCACTTGGCAGGAGGAGAACAAGGAAGCCTTAGGCTTGGTTGATACTGGTCTCAAAATTTTGGCGGCCGTTGCCCTAGCAGCAGGAACGGTTATGACAGGAGGTGCTGCCCTTCTTTTTATTGACTCGCCATGGAATATTGAGGGGGTTGAAGTTTTGGATTCATGGTATATCAATCCATAGTATTCTCAAGGTTTAATGTATTAAGAGGTACAAATTTTATGATAGAAGAAGTAATTGATGCAATTAATGGACTTATTTATTTAATTGAAAAGTTTAAAATAAATGGTTTACAAGTTCAAGTAGATTATTTAAAACATCTAGAGCAGGAATTAAGAGAAAATTCTGTTCCTAAGCTGACTACAAGACAAAGAATGACTATCTATAATCAATTGTTTCCGCCAAGAGGAGGTCTTTCTGATATAAATTATTGGACAAATGATTTTGAGTCAAGAAAACAGATTAATGAACAACTTAATACTTTGAAAACGGTGATTTCGGACTATCTACTATTGGATTAGTATCAAATAATAACTTAGGGCTTGATGTCGCAAAAGATATTGCTAAAAGTCGAGGTGGTCTTACACTGGAGTCAACAATTGAAGATACCAATATAATTATGAAAGATTGGAATATAGAAGATACATCTACCATTGTTGCTTGGGAAAGAGCATCAGATGTTTATGCAGAGCAAGTAACTGGGGAAGTTAGAGCCGTTGTGGGTAGTGAGTTACGAGAAGGAAATATTTGGGAAATATTGAGTTGCCAAGATTAAAAAACAATCCAAAGGTAACTAAAATTACAACAATTGATCCTAAGACTGGTTTAGAAACAGTAATATTTGAAAGAGGTCAATAAAAATGGAAATTACAGGAACAAATTCAAAAATTAAATTTGTATTAGATGATGGGATGATAGTTACTGCTGATGGAGAATTATTAACAGGTAGGAAATTCTATGTTTATACCTCTACAATGGTTTATGAGAGTAATAATCAAAAACTCACCAATGTCGAGAAAAGAAAGATTATTGTTGAAGCCCAACAAAGAACGTCGGAATCAGCTATGACGCTTGTGTTTGATGAAATCATACCCGAAAAAAAATAATTTCTATGATTTGAATACAGCAACCATCGACTCTATCGGTGTTGTGGACGGCCATCTGGAACTATTATTGGCAGATGGGAACGAGTGGCTCCCTGACACTGAGCAAGACCACTTGCTCAAACTCCAAGAAAAGCTGAACAACTACATTCACTTTATCGAAAGCAAGCAGTATGTGGACAGCTACGGGGATGACTTTACAGAAAAAGTTATCAACCTGACTTTCCAGTATGCCCCATCAGATAATGGTCTTGCTTTCCTTGTGCAAGTTCAAAAAGTACTACAGCCGACAGATATTCGTTTGAAGGTTGTTGTGCCAGAGTAGAGTCATTTCTACAAAATGAAGACTACATTTTCAGTATTTCTGGTACAATAGACTTATGAAAACAATCGTCACAACAAGTCTTCGGATGAATCAGACCTTGGTTTTAAGGGCTCAGAAAATAGCAACGCTTCTAAGTTTAGACTATCAAGACCGTCGTAAGAGGTCAGTCCAGTCCATCCTAGCAAAAACAGAAGCTGACGCGGTGCTTGTGGTATATCAGGGTCATCTAGTTTTGGAAGAAATAAATGGACAACGCTTCTTTTTCCACCCTGACACAGCTATCTTGCGTATCAAATCTGGAAGAGATCCGCTTTTGGAATTGCTCGGACCTAATAAACAAACCGTCCTGGACTGTACCATGGGGCTGGCTTCTGATAGTATTGTCCTAGCTAGTGCGGGACATCAGGTGACAGCCTTGGAGAGTTCTCTGCTTATTCATTTTATGGTGAGCCGAGGTCTGAAAGAGTTTGATAGTGGCAATGAAGCGGTTAATCAAGCCATGCGGTCTATTCAGACGATTTGGACGGACAGTTTGACTTATTTGAAAGATCTGGCCGATCTATCAGTTGATGTCATTTACCTGGACCCCATGTTTTCGCAGGAGATTACGGAATCGGATAATCTTGATGGACTAAAACCCTTTGCCAATTACTCAGCTCTTTCTGAAGAAATTTTGGTCGAAGCCAAACGAGTGGCTAGAAGAAAAATTATTATTAAGGCACATTTTAGAGATCAGTCATTTGAAAAATTAGGTTTTAGACGCCATATCAGATCCAATCAAAAATTTCACTACGGAGAAATTATTTTGGAGGAGATTGAATGAAAATATTAGTAACAGGCTTTGATCCATTTGGAGGTGAGTCTATCAATCCTGCACTGGAGGTCATTAAATCTTTACCAAAGCAGATTGCAGGCGCAGAGATTCTTCTTGAGGAGATTCCAACTGTTTTTTATCAAGCTGCAAGTGTTCTTGAAGAAGCTATGGCTAAGTATGCACCAGATATTGTGCTATGTATTGGACAGGCTGGTGGAAGGACGGAATTAACACCAGAGCGTGTTGCCATTAATCAAGACGATGCTCGCATTCCAGATAATTTAGGACAACAACCAATTGACACTATGATTCGTGAAGATGGGCAACCTGCTTATTTTTCAACCTTACCCATCAAAGCAATGGTTGAAGCCATTCGTGCAGCAGGACTTCCAGCCTCTGTTTCTAATACCGCAGGGACCTTTGTCTGCAACCATCTCATGTACCAAGCTCTCTACTTAGCTGATAAACAATTTCCAAAGACTAAGGCTGGTTTTCTTCATATTCCGTTTCTACCGGAACAGGTTCTTGACAAACCAGGCTTTGCCTCTATGTCTCTAGCCGATATTGTTAGAGGAGTTGAAGCAGCCATTGGAGCAATAGTTGCATTTAAAGACAAAGAGGATGTGAAGAACGTTGGAGGTACGACACATTGATGGAGGATTGTATGGAAGCTAGGAAACGTGTCGAGGAGATGGAAAAAATATTTAATATGCATCTGGAGATGAACAAGTCCCTTGCTGATAGTGTTACCCAACTCAATCAGGCACAATCAAGTTATTTACGGTTGCTAGATTATTATCAAAGCCAGACCTATATGGAAGATCTTGATTTATCCAATAAGGGTTATTTTGATGGTATTCCTTGTGGTGTATTGAGTGAAGATGGAGTCTATAATTTGCTTTTTGACCGCTCGAATTTAGCAAGTCAACTGAGAGAACTAGCAGATCTGCTTGAGCAATAAAAATGGCAATAAAATTTTTAAAAAGTGTCAAGTTTTTTTCTTGACACCAGATGAAAGTGTGTTATAATAGAACATGTGCTAAATAGCTCTGCTATTTCACCAACCAAAAAACATATAAGAAAAGAGAAGATAAAAAATGGCAGTAAAAATCCGTTTGACTCGTATGGGTTCTAAAAAGAAACCTTTCTACCGTATTAACGTTGCAGACTCACGCGCTCCACGCGATGGTCGTTTCATCGAAACAGTTGGTACTTACAACCCACTTGTGGCTGAAAACTCAGTAACTCTTAAAGAAGAGCGTGTACTTGAGTGGTTGGCAAAAGGTGCACAACCATCTGACACAGTTCGTGCCCTTCTTTCTAACGCTGGCGTTATGAAGAAATTCCACGAATCAAAATTCTCTAAATAAGAACAGTAAGCGAGACTACTTATGGACATGATTGAAAATCTCATTATTGCGATTGTGAAACCCTTGATTTCACAGCCTGACAGCTTGACGATTAAAATCGTTGATACACCTGAATTTTTGGAATATCATTTGGATTTGGAACAATCGGATATTGGCCGTGTTATCGGTAGAAAAGGACGAACGATTTCTGCAATTCGTACGATTGTCTATTCTGTCCCAACAAGTGGTAAAAAAGTTCGTTTAGTGATTGACGAGAAAGAATAAGAAGGTCACCATTTGGTGGCTTTTTACTTACTTCAAGATAAAAAACTAGAAAGGGAATTATGAAACTTATTTGGAACTATCTGAAACACTATCCAAAATGGTTGATATTAGACCTGTTTGCCGGAATTTTGTTCGTAGCGGTCAACCTTGGTTTGCCAACCTTCTTGGCTCGGATGATTGACCAGGGGCTCACGCAAAATAATCCTGACCAAGTCTATTTCTGGGCTTGGATGATGTTGATAATCGTTGTGTTGGGTATTGTCGGTCGTGTCCTTTTGGCCTATGCTGCTGGACAGTTGACGACCAATATTGTCAAGGATATCCGCAATGATTTGTATGAAAAAATCCAAGATTATTCCCATCATGAATACGAGCAGATTGGTGTTTCTTCGCTTGTGACACGGATTACCAATGATGCCTTTGTCCTCATGCAGTTTGCGGAGCAGGTTCTGCGACTGGGTGTTATCACGCCTATGATGATGATTGCCTCGGTCATCATGACCCTGGTGACCAGTCCTGGACTGGCTTGGACAGTAGCAGTGGCTATGCCTTTCTTGGTCTGGGTCGTCTATTATGTGGCCATCAAGACCCGTCCTTTGTCTGAAATGCAGCAGCAAAAGTTGGATACGATTAACCAGTACGTCCGTGAAAATCTCATGGGGTTGCGGGTCATCCGGGCTTTTGCGCGCGAAGAATTTCAAGAAGAACGATTTGAGCAGGTCAACGAGGATTACACCGGCATTTCTAAGAAACTCTTCATTTTGACAGGTTTGACGGAGCCACTTTTTGTACAAATCATTATTGCCATGATTGTGGCCATTGTCTGGTTTGCCCTCGCTCCGCTCAAAGAAGGTAGCTTGCAAATCGGTGACCTGGTTGCCTTTATTGAGTATGGTTTTCATGCCCTTTTCTCCTTCTTGCTCTTTGCCAATCTCTTTACCATGTATCCCCGGACAGCAGTTTCAGCCAAGCGGATTCAGGAAGTTCTGGACATGCCGATTTCGATTTCTAAAAATGAAGACGGGATTACAGAGACAGAAACCCGCGGTTACCTGGAATTTGCCAATGTGACCTTTGCCTATCCAGGTGAGACCGAGTCGCCTGTTCTCCACAATATCTCCTTTAAGGCAGAACCTGGTCAGACCATTGCCTTTATTGGCTCAACGGGTTCTGGTAAGTCTACTCTGGTCCAGCTCATTCCGCGATTTTTCGATGTGACCCTGGGCCGGATCTTGGTAGATGGTGTGGATGTTAGACGCTACAATTTGAAAGCCCTCCGCAGCAAGATTGGCTTTATTCCGCAGAAAGCTCTGCTATTTACCGGAACAATCGCCGAAAACCTCAAGTATGGAAAGCTGGATGCCAGCATGACGGAGCTGGATGCGGCGGCTGATGTGGCTCAGGCCAAGGATTTTATCGAAAGCAAGGAAGACCGGTTTGAGACCCATTTGGCAGAAGGCGGTAGCAATCTGTCTGGCGGGCAAAAACAGCGACTGTCTATCGCACGTGCCATTGTCAAGGAACCAGAAATCTATATCTTTGATGATTCCTTCTCTGCCTTGGACTATCGGACAGATGCGATTTTACGCAAGCGCCTCAAGGAAGTGACGGAAAATGCGACTGTCCTTATCGTTGCCCAGCGTGTGGGAACCATTATGGATGCGGACCAGATTATTGTCCTCAACGAAGGGGAAATTGTCGGTCGTGGTAAGCACGATGAGTTAATGGAAAGCAATGAATTCTACCGTGAAATTGCCAATTCTCAACTCAATCGTCAGTCCTTGACAGAAGAAGAATAGGAGGGTGATATGAAGAATACAAATGTTTTTAAGCGTGTTTGGACCTATTTGCGGACCTACAAAAGCTCTATCATTATTGCTATCCTTATGAAGATTCTCAGTGCCATTATGAATACCTTAGAGCCCCTGGTGCTGGGTATGGTTATCACCGAACTAACAGCAAACTTATTGGATATGGCCAAGGGTGTTGAAGGAGCCGGTATCAACGTGCCTTATGTCGCAACCCTCCTAGCAATTTACGCCTTCCGTGCCCTCATGTACGAAGTTGGAGCTTATTTTTCTAACTATTTCATGACCAAGGGTGTTCAACATGCTGTCCGTGATATGCGCCAGGACTTGAGTCAAAAAATCAATCGAATCCCGGTTTCCTATTTTGACAAGGAGCAGTATGGTGACCTCCTGAGCCGCTTTACCAATGACGTTGAGACGGTTTCCAATGCCCTACAGCAGAGTTTCCTGCAAATTGTCAATGCGGCCTTGATTTTGACCTTTGCGATTGGCATGACCTTCTACCTCAATGTTTCCCTGGCCTTGGTCGTTCTGCTCTTGGTACCCCTGACTTACTTTAGTTCCAGCTATATCATCAAGCGCTCCCAGCCTTATTTCAAGGAACAGGCTGCTATCCTGGGTCGCCTCAATGGCTTTATCCAGGAAAATCTGACCGGTTTCCATGTTTTGAAACTCTACGGACGGGAAGAGCAGTCTAAACTTGAATTTCGCCAAATTACTACGGACCTGCAGGAGGTTGGTTTCAAGGCTAGCTTTACCTCTGGCATGATGATGCCGGTGGTTCAGGGCTTGTCAAACCTGACCTATGTTATCATTGCCCTCTTGGCTGGTCTCCAGGTTTTGGCGGGGCGTCTGACAGTTGGTAATTTGCAGGCCTTCGTCCAATATGTCTTCCAAATTTCTCAGCCGGTGCAAACCCTGACCCAGCTAGCTCCCCAGTTGCAGTCTGCTAAATCTTCCCTGGAGCGCATTTTTTCAGTCCTAGATGAGGTGGATGAGGTCAACGCCAATGAGCAAGCCTTAACAGACAATCTGACCGGCCAAGTCAGCTTTGAAAATGTTGAATTTGGCTATTCTGAGGACAAGCCTCTCATTCGCAATTTCAATCTGGAAGTCAAGCCAGGTGAAATGGTGGCCATCGTTGGACCAACGGGTGCCGGAAAAACTACACTCATTAACCTGCTGATGCGATTTTACGATGTAACATCTGGAACCATTAAGGTCGACGGTCACGATATTCGTCAATTATCACGCCAGTCCTACCGTAGTCAATTTGGTATGGTTCTGCAGGATGCCTGGCTTTATGAAGGAACTATCAAGGAAAACCTTCGTTTTGGTCGTCTAGATGCCACTGATGAGGAAATTGTTGAGGCAGCCAAGATTGCCAATGTGGACCACTTTATCCGTACCCTACCTGGCGGTTATAATATGGAGATGAACCAGGAATCCAGCAATATTTCGCAGGGGCAGAAACAGCTTTTGACCATTGCGCGTGCCTTGCTAGCTGATCCCTCCATTCTCATTCTTGATGAGGCGACCTCATCCGTTGATACCCGCTTGGAATTGCTGATTCAGAAGGCTATGAAACGGCTCATGCAGGGCAGAACCAGTTTTGTCATCGCCCATCGACTGTCAACCATTCAAGAGGCGGATAAGATTCTGGTCCTCAAAGACGGCCAAATCATTGAACAGGGCAATCATGAAAGCTTGCTAGCCCAGGAAGGATTCTACTATAATCTCTATCAAAGCCAGTTTAGCAGCAGTCAGTAAGGTTTTCACAGTGATATTTTCCGAAATTGGCTAGATTTGTTATGCTAATACTAGAAATAACAGGGAGTATGAGTACATGAATTAATCTCAACTGGTTTTAACAATCCTATCGCTCATCATCCTGGCTGTCTATCTGGGCTTTCGAAAGACAAGCATCGACCTTTCAGAGGCGGACAGAATTGTTATCCGAAACGAAGACTGTCAGCAAATTGCTGTTCTAGAAGGAAAGGACGTTGCGCGTCTTCATTCAGATGTGACATATATTCGCCCCTATTTCTTTGATAATCCTAGCAAGCAGGACGCCCCCGCAGGTAGATAAGTTCTACTTTTTGGAATTTTTGCCCAGCGGTAAAAACGCCTACCTCTACAAATCCAAAGGAGCAACCTACCTGGAATTACCCTATGAAAAATGGTCAAAACCAAGAAAGATATTGAGGAGATTCTCCCAAGATAAGTCGGCGCTAGCCGGCTTTTTCAATCCCTTGAGAAATCTCTGCTCCCATGTTAAAATAGATGAATAGAAAAACAAACGGAGAACACATGAATTATTTTAACGTAGGAAAAATTGTCAATACCCAAGGCTTGCAAGGAGAAATGCGAGTCCTGTCTGTGACGGACTTCGCTGAGGAACGTTTTAAAAAAGGCGCAGTCTTGGCGCTTTTTGATGACAAGGATCAGTTTGTCATGGAAGCGGAAATTGCCTCCCACCGCAAGGCCAAGAACTTCGATATTATCAAGTTCAGAGGGCTCTATCATATCAACGACATTGAGAAATACAAGGGCTTTAGCCTCAAGATTGCGGAGGAAAATCTGACAGACTTGGACGAAGGCGAGTTTTACTACCATGAAATCATCGGGCTGGATGTCTATGAAAATGACCAGTTCATTGGACAAATCAAGGAAATCCTGCAACCGGGTGCCAATGATGTTTGGGTGGTCAAACGAAAAGGCAAGAAAGATTTGCTTTTGCCTTATATTCCGCCAGTTGTTCTTAATATTGACATTGACAACAAGCGCGTCGATGTAGAATTGCTCGAGGGGCTGGATGATGAAGATTGATATTTTGACTCTCTTTCCAGAAATGTTTGCACCACTGGAACATTCTATTGTCGGCAAGGCGCGGGACAAGGGGTTGCTTGAAATCAATTATCATAATTTCCGTGAAAAGGCAGAGAAGTCACGCCATGTGGATGATGAGCCCTACGGTGGTGGTCAAGGTATGCTCTTGCGGGCTCAACCGATTTTTGACACTATGGATGCCATTCACCAAACCAATCCGCGCGTGATTTTGCTGGACCCAGCCGGTCGGACTTTTAATCAAGCTTACGCTGAGGAATTGGCTCAGGAGGAGCAGTTGATTTTCATCTGTGGTCACTATGAAGGCTACGATGAGCGGATTAAGACCTTGGTGACAGACGAGATTTCTCTTGGTGATTATGTATTGACTGGTGGCGAGCTGGCTGCCATGACCATGATTGATGCGACGGTGCGCTTGATTCCAGAGGTGATTGGCAAGGAAGCTAGCCACACGGATGACAGTTTTTCATCTGGTTTGTTGGAATACCCCCAGTACACGCGCCCTTATGAATACCGTGGCATGGTCGTCCCAGATGTGCTTATGAGTGGTCACCATGAAAATATCCGGAAATGGCGCTTGGAGCAAAGCCTACGCAAGACTTATGAGCGTCGTCCTGACTTGTTAGAGAAATATGACATGACGGCAGAAGAGGAAGATATTTTCCAGAAAATCAAAGCAGAAGTATCACCAGAAGATTAGGGACAATCCTTGTTCCTTTTCTTTTTTATTAGATTGACAAAATTTTCTGAATTTTTCTTGAAATTCATCATCAAAAGTAGTAGAATAGTAAAAAATAAGGAGCTGTATCCAGTAATTTTGCTGGAACTTTGACCGTGTCTCAAGAAAACGAAGGCTGAGTGGCAGAAAACCAACCTTCGTTAGAGGCGTTGAGCTGTAAATCCAGCTTCTAACAAGGAGTGAACACTATGACTGTAAATCTTGATTGGGAAAATCTAGGCTTTTCCTATATGAAATTACCCTACCGTTTTATTGCGCATTTTAAAGATGGCCAATGGAGCGAGGGAGAGTTGACAGATGATGCAAATTTGCACATTTCAGAAAGTTCTCCAGCCCTCCATTACGGCCAACAAGCTTTTGAAGGGCTAAAAGCTTATCGCACCAAGGAAGGAAAGCTCCAGCTCTTCCGTCCCGACCAAAATGCGGAGCGTTTGCAACGCACTGCTGACCGCCTTCTCATGGAGCCCGTACCAACGGAACTCTTTGTCGAGGCTTGTAAGCAGGTCGTAAAAGCCAATGCCGACTATGTGCCACCTTACGGCACGGGAGGTACCCTCTACCTTCGACCTCTCCTTATCGGTGTGGGGGATATCATCGGTGTTAAGCCAGCTGATGAGTATATCTTCACTGTATTCGCGATGCCAGTTGGTGCTTACTTCAAGGGTGGATTGGCGCCGACCAACTTCCTCATTCAGGACAAGTACGACCGCGCGGCACCAAATGGTACAGGGGCAGCCAAGGTTGGTGGTAACTATGCAGCTTCCCTCCTGCCTGGCCAATATGCCAAAAAACAAGGCTTCTCAGATGTCATTTACCTTGACCCTGCGACCCACACTAAGATTGAAGAAGTGGGATCAGCCAATTTCTTCGGTATTACGGCGGACAATGAATTTGTCACCCCAGTTTCGCCTTCAATTCTACCTTCCATTACCAAATATTCTCTCCTCTATCTGGCAGAGCATCGTCTGGGAATGAAGGCTGTGGAACGTGAAGTCCTTGTCGAAGAATTAGACCAGTTTATTGAAGCTGGTGCCTGCGGAACAGCAGCTGTTATCTCTCCAATCGGCGGAGTGCAGCATGGCGATAAATTCCATGTCTTCTACAGTGAGACTGAGGTAGGACCTGTTACTCGTAAGCTCTATGAAGAATTAACAGGAATCCAATTCGGTGACGTTGAAGCACCTGCAGGCTGGATTGTTGAAGTGGAATAAAAATAATACTCTATTTTTGCATGTTTATGTGCAGAGGTAGGGTATTTTATTTTTTAGGCACCAAAATGCTTTTTTTTTTTTTTTTTTTAAGCAAGATACTCTTTGCATTTTGAATATTTATGGTATCTCAATTTGTAAAATTAAGCAAGACAGAAAAAGCCATCTATATTAGGCTCAGATAAACTACCACATTTGTCTGAAAGGAACTAACATAAATGACCTATACCCATGAACCACAAATGAACTCGTAATGATAGAAGCTTATTACCAAGAAGGTACAAAAGTTACAGATATTATGAAGGCTCTTGGAAGATCAAAGCAGACCGTCAATCATGTTATCAACTTTCTCAAAAATGGACGTTCTGCCTACGACTATTATGAACACTACAAAGCCAATAAGAAACGCTGTGGTCGGAGAAAAACGAGCCTTTCGCAGAGATTTACGTGAAAGAGCTGAACTCTATCTTGATTTTTATACAGAGTTCGGACACCTATAAGGAAATACCATTGTTGGCGAGAAACATAAAAGTGCGGTCATTACCTTAGTAGAATGCCTCTCAAAAGCCATCTTTACACTGAAAACTAAGGGACGAAAAGCAAGTGATATTGAGGAAGCCATCAATCAATGACTGTCTCAATTCCCCAGTCATCTCTTTAAGTCGATTACTTTTGATTATGGGAAAGAGTTTTCCAATTGGAAGTCTATTTCGAATGGACATGATATCGATATTTTCTTTGCCGATCTAGGTTGTCCCAGTCAACGAGGTCTCAATGAATACTCGAATGGTTTACTAAGACGAAACGGATTGCCTAAACAGATGGACTTTGCCGATATTTCTCAGCAGTTTTTATCAGCTATAGCTGATAAAAGGAATAGAATTCCTAGAAAGTCTTTGAATTATCAAACACCCTACCAAGTTTTTCTGAGTTTATTGAAAAAGTCTAGCTTAATTTGACAAATTGGGAAATATAAAAACGAATAAGAGGAAAATAATATGACATACCAAAAGCAAACAACTTGGAAAGAAATCATGAAGAAGTTACCAGCAGATTACCAGTTTACAGATACCTATCAGCCAGTGGAAGAATGGTGGGACTATAAGGGCATCGCCTGCATTTGGACACGTTTAGAAATCCAGAAGCCCCTGCTAAGATTATTGCCTTTAACGGCGTAGGTACCACTGGGAGACAGATTTCAATGATTTTGGGTAGCCCACAAGCTAAGAATGGTTACTCTTTTTATAGATGAAATATCTCAGGGCCATGCTTTTCTTGACTTTCTATCCTATTTTGAATACAATGTATTATAAAGGAGGTCGGGTGATGACTACTATGACGTTACGGATTAACGATGAGGATTCTAAACTGATTAAGAACTATATCCAGTTGCATGGGCTGACGATTTCAGAGTTTGCGCGGCAGGCTATGTTGGAACGTATCGAGGATGAATATGATTTGGCTGTTCTTCGTCAGGCTATGGCAGAGGATGACGGAGTTCGCATTTCGCATGAGGAGTTAATGGCGGAGTTTGGGCTATGACCTATAAGTTAACCTATACTTCAAAGGCCGTAAAACAACTGAAGAAATTAGATGCTTTTACTCGAAAATCAATCTTGACTTGGATTGATAATAACATTGCACATACCGACAATCCACGTCTACATGGCAAGGGATTGACAGCTAATCGTTCAGGAGCATGGCGTTATCGTGTAGGAAATTATCGGATTTTGGCAAATATTTACGATGATGAAATTGTCATTGAAGTGTTCGCCATCGGTCACCGCAGAGATAGTTATTAGCATCCGAGTCAAAGGATGTTTTTCTTGACTTCAAACCAATCAACCCAAAACAAATTTAGGAGCAAGCATGACAGTATTTAGAGATGATTTACAAGATTTAGAACCCTATAAATTACCGGGGCAGGCAATTCACAATCTGGGCGACAATGAAAACCGCCTGATTGACTGGACTTTTTTGTTGGAGGAAAGTTTGGAGCAATTGAAAGCGGGTGAATTGTCCTTTTACGGTGACAATCGCTACGCAGAATTAATTGAAATCTATGCCAATTATCTCGGTGTCCAGTCCCAACAAGTGACAGCAGGAGTCGGGTCGGATTTTCTGGTGCATATGATTATTATCGGCGCCCTCAAGCGCGATGAGGTCTTTTTGACCATCAATCCAGACTTTTTTATGTACGAGGTCTACAATCAGATACATGGCAGTCGGTTTGTCTCTTACGACCTGCCACAAGACAAGCAAACCTTTGTTCTCAAGGCGGATGATTTGCTGGCCTATGCCAAATCAGTCAAGGCCAAGATGATCATGTTTTCCAATCCTAACAATCCCTCTTCAGTCGCTTTTGATTCAGTCCAAGTCGAGAAAATTATCGCCCAATTCGATGGTCTGGTCGTCATTGATGAGGCCTATATCGAGTTTGCGGATAGCAGTAGTTTTATAGAGAAAATCAACCAGTATGACAATCTGATTGTCCTGCGCACCCTGTCCAAGGCCTTTGGACTAGCTGGCATCCGGCTCGGATTTGCGGTGGCTCAGGAGCAACTGATTGTTGAGCTGGACAAGATTATTCCGCCCTATAGTTTGTCCAATGTCACGGCGAAAATTGGCACACTAGCCTTAGCTCATAGGGATTTGGTTGTTGAAAAAATAGCAGAGCTGAAAGCTATACGCACTGCGTTTATCGAATTCTTGCAGGCCATTCCTGATTGCCGTGTTTTACCTAGCCAAGCGAATTTTGTGACCTTTTCTGCGCCTTGGAGCAAGGATTTGTACGAATTTGCCCTTACCAAAGACTGGAATTTCAAATATTATTCCCAAGGCGTCCTTGCCAATCACATTCGTATGGCTATTGGACGACCAGAAGAAATGGATACAATGAAGAAAATGATAAAAGAAGTGGCAGGAATTTAAATTTCCTGCTGTTTTTAGATATTTTTTGAAAGAATTTGATAGAAAATGATTGACAATGAGATATTTTTGTGTATAATAGAATTTGTAAACGATTTCAGGAGGTGGTGACATGCTCAAATCGGAACGCAAACAAGTGATTCTTGAGAAGATAAAGGAAGAACAGTTTGTCCGTCTGGAAGAATTGGTCGACATCTTGAATACTTCAGAATCAACGGTGCGTAGGGATTTGGATGATTTAGAGGCAGCAGGAAAACTTCGTCGTGTCCACGGTGGTGCAGAGGCACCAGCCAATCTGCAACTGGAAGAAAGCATACGTGAAAAATCTGTCAAAAACGTTCAAGAAAAACGACAGGTTGCTGAAAAAGCAGCAGAGCAGATTGTTTCAGGGGATGTGATTTTCCTGGATGCAGGCACCACGACAGGGCTTTTGATTGATTTGCTGGACCAAGAAAACCTGACAGTCGTGACAAACTCCATTCATCACGCCGTTCGACTGGTTGAAAAGCAGATTAAAACCATTATCATTGGTGGAAATGTCAAAAGTTCGACCGATGCATCAATTGGTGCGGTGGCTTTAGAACAACTGCGACAACTTAATTTTGACAAGGCCTTTTTGGGAATGAACGGGATTGACAAGGATTTCTTGACAACGCCTGACATCGAAGAGGCGACCATAAAACGGACAGTCTTGGACAATGCCAAGGAAAGTTTTGTCCTGGCTGATGCCTCCAAAATTGGTCAATTTTCCTTTGTCAAGGTTGCTGCAGTCGAAAAAGCCTCCATTATCTGTCAATCCAGCGACAGCCATGTGTTTGATATTATCAAAGAAAAAACGAGGGTAATAGAAGTATGATATATACGGTTACGCTCAACCCAGCCATTGACTATATCGTTCGTCTTGACCATGTCGAGACAGGTAGTGTCAATCGTATGGAGAGCGATGATAAGTATGCTGGTGGTAAGGGAATTAACGTCAGTCGCATCTTGAAGCGATTGGGACATTCCAACACCGCTACTGGTTTTCTCGGTGGTTTTACTGGCCAATTCATCAAGGATGGCTTGATAGCCGAGGGTATTGATACGGATTTTGTTCAAGTTGACCAAGATACCCGCATAAATGTGAAAATCAAGGCCGACCAAGAAACGGAAATCAACGGTTTGGGTCCAATTGTGACAGATATTCAATTGGCAGAACTAGAAATGGTTTTGGCTGGCTTAACAAAAGATGATACCGTTGTCTTTGCTGGTTCAGCTCCGGCTAGTCTTGGAAATGAAATCTACAATAGACTGATTCCTGTGGCGAAAAAAGCGGGTGCTCAGGTAGTTTGTGACTTTGAAGGGCAAACGCTTCTGGATTCACTTGCTCACCAACCACTCCTGGTCAAGCCGAACAATCATGAATTGGAAGCTATTTTCAATGTTGAATTGAATGGCATGGCAGATATCGAGACCTATGCTAAGAAAATCTTAGATATGGGAGCTCAGAATGTTATCATTTCCATGGCAGGGGACGGAGCCTTATTGGTCACTCCAAAGGCAACTTACTTTGCCAAACCCATCAAGGGTACAGTGAAAAACTCTGTCGGAGCTGGAGATTCCATGGTGGCAGGTTTTACAGGTGAATACGTTTGCTCACAAGACCCAATCGAAGCCCTCAAATGGGGAGTTGCTTGCGGTACGGCAACAGCCTTTTCAGATGATTTGGCAAGTATCGAATTTATTAAGGAAATTTATGAAAAAGTTGAGGTAGAAACTCTATGAAAATTCAAGACGTTTTGAAAAAAGATGTCATGTTGCTTGATTTGCAAGCAACAAGCAAGGAAGCAGTTATCGATGAAATGATTGCTAGTTTGGTTGATAAAGGCTATGTAACGGATTTTGACGTATTCAAAACAGGTATTATGAACCGTGAAGCACAAACTACTACAGGTCTCGGTGATGGAATTGCTATGCCACATGCTAAGAATGCGGCTGTAAAAGAAGCGACTGTTCTCTTTGCAAAATCAAACAAGGGTGTTGACTATGCAAGTCTTGATGGTCAACCAACTGACTTGTTCTTCATGATTGCAGCTCCAGAAGGTGCTAACGATACACACTTGGCTGCCCTTGCGGAATTGTCTAAATACTTGATGAAAGCTGGATTTGCTGATAGACTTCGTGCGGCAACAAATCCTGAAGAAGTGATTGCAGTCTTCGATACAGCTGAAGCAGCAGACAAGGCAGTAGAAGAAGTGGTTGCAGCTCCTAGTGGTGACCGTCCATTTATCGTTGCTGTGACAGCATGTACAACTGGTATTGCTCACACTTACATGGCAGAAGAAGCTCTTAAGAAGCAAGCTGCTGAGATGGGTGTTGACATCAAGGTTGAAACAAACGGTGCATCTGGGGTTGGTAACAAACTAACTGCTGAAGACATCAAGAATGCAGCAGGTGTTATCATCGCTGCAGATAAGGCTGTTGATATGCCTCGTTTCAATGGTAAGCCATTGGTATCTCGTCCAGTTGCAGCTGGTATCAAACAAGCAGAAGAATTGATTAACATCATCTTGGATGGTAAAGCATCAGCCAATCGCTTAATTGGAGCCGTTCTTATGGACCTACATGATGAATGGATTTATTCTTCAAGAAAATACATCAATTTTGATAAGTAGAAATGGTAAAAACATTGTATAGCATTTTACACAGGAGTCTGGACTTGACTGAGTTTTTTTTTATGGAAGAAGTTTTAATTGATGATAATATGGTTTTTGATATTGATAATTTAAAAGGATTTCTTAATGATACCAGTTCATTTGGGTTTATAGCTAAAGAAAATAATAAAATTATAGGATTTGCATATTGCTATACACTTTTAAGACCTGATGGAAAAACAATGTTTTATTTACACTCAATAGGAATGTTACCTAACTATCAAGACAAAGGTTATGGTTCAAAATTATTATCTTTTATTAAGGAATATTCTAAAGAGATTGGTTGTTCTGAAATGTTTTTAATAACTGATAAAGGTAATCCTAGAGCTTGCCATGTATATGAAAAATTAGGTGGTAAAAATGATTATAAAGATGAAATAGTATATGTATATGATTATGAAAAAGGTGATAAATAAATGAATATAGTTGAAAATGAAATATGTATAAGAACTTTAATAGATGATGATTTTCCTTTGATGTTAAAATGGTTAACTGATGAAAGAGTATTAGAATTTTATGGTGGTAGAGATAAAAAATATACATTAGAATCATTAAAAAAACATTATACAGAGCCTTGGGAAGATGAAGTTTTTAGAGTAATTATTGAATATAACAATGTTCCTATTGGATATGGACAAATATATAAAATGTATGATGAGTTATATACTGATTATCATTATCCAAAAACTGATGAGATAGTCTATGGTATGGATCAATTTATAGGAGAGCCAAATTATTGGAGTAAAGGAATTGGTACAAGATATATTAAATTGATTTTTGAATTTTTGAAAAAAGAAAGAAATGCTAATGCAGTTATTTTAGACCCTCATAAAAATAATCCAAGAGCAATAAGGGCATACCAAAAATCTGGTTTTAGAATTATTGAAGATTTGCCAGAACATGAATTACACGAGGGCAAAAAAGAAGATTGTTATTTAATGGAATATAGATATGATGATAATGCCACAAATATTAAGGCAATGAAATATTTAATTGAGCATTACTTTGATAATTTCAAAGTAGATAGTATTGAAATAATCGGTAGTGGTTATGATAGTGTGGCATATTTAGTTAATAATGAATACATTTTTAAAACAAAATTTAGTACTAATAAGAAAAAAGGTTATGCAAAAGAAAAAGCAATATATAATTTTTTAAATACAAATTTAGAAACTAATGTAAAAATTCCTAATATTGAATATTCGTATATTAGTGATGAATTATCTATACTAGGTTATAAAGAAATTAAAGGAACTTTTTTAACACCAGAAATTTATTCTACTATGTCAGAAGAAGAACAAAATTTGTTAAAACGAGATATTGCCAGTTTTTTAAGACAAATGCACGGTTTAGATTATACAGATATTAGTGAATGTACTATTGATAATAAACAAAATGTATTAGAAGAGTATATATTGTTGCGTGAAACTATTTATAATGATTTAACTGATATAGAAAAAGATTATATAGAAAGTTTTATGGAAAGACTAAATGCAACAACAGTTTTTGAGGGTAAAAAGTGTTTATGCCATAATGATTTTAGTTGTAATCATCTATTGTTAGATGGCAATAATAGATTAACTGGAATAATTGATTTTGGAGATTCTGGAATTATAGATGAATATTGTGATTTTATATACTTACTTGAAGATAGTGAAGAAGAAATAGGAACAAATTTTGGAGAAGATATATTAAGAATGTATGGAAATATAGATATTGAGAAAGCAAAAGAATATCAAGATATAGTTGAAGAATATTATCCTATTGAAACTATTGTTTATGGAATTAAAAATATTAAACAGGAATTTATCGAAAATGGTAGAAAAGAAATTTATAAAAGGACTTATAAAGATTGATTATATAATATATGAAAAGCTATTATAAAAGACATTAGTATTAAATAGTTTAAAAAAATGAAAAATAATAAAGGCAAGAAGAGCGTAACTCAGGTTTGACAAACATCGTTATGGGTCTTTCATTCATCACTGAAGGTGCGATTCCGTTTGGCGCTGCTGACCCAGCTCGTGCAATCCCAAGCTTTATCGCTGGTTCTGCCCTTGCAGGTGCCTTGGTTGGTTTGTCAGGCATCCAATTGATGGCTCCTCACGGTGGTATCTTCGTTATCGCTTTGACATCTAATCCATTGCTTTACATCGCCTATGTTTTGATCGGTGCGATTGTATCAGGTGTCCTTTACGGAGCACTTCGTAAAGCTAAATAATTTTGATTGAAACCTTGCTTCTGGCAAGGTTTTTTAGCTATTTCACAAGGTTTATGGTATAATGTGAGTATTATTGTTTAAGAGGAGTCTTGAAAATGAAAATCATTCGCGATAAAGAATTTGTCAACCAGTATCACTTTGATGCTCGCAACAAAGAATGGGAAAAAGAGCATGGTGAGCCAAAAACTGGCTTGAAAGTTGATTTTCAATTGGTCAATAGGGACGAAGAAGCACAGCGGACAACCATGGTTGTTATCTTGCGCTTTATGATTGTCTTGAATCATCATGTGATTTCTGGTGCCTTTAGCCAAGGTGTCCATGTGGACGCTCGCATTATCAATGAACCAACCGAATTTACTGAAGATGAGAAAAAAGAGTTGGTATCTCCTCTCTTGGACATGCTGAAACGCATGACCTACGATGTTACTGAAATAGCCTACGATGCCCCAGGTATCAATTTGGAGTTCTAAATGAAATTAGCAGTTATTACGGATTCGTCGGCCGTCTTGCAGCCGACGACGCTTGCAAACAAAGATGTATTTGTTTTGCCTATTCCGGTCACCATTGATGAGGAATCCTTTGTCGAAGGACAAAATCTGACTGCCGAAGAATTTTATCAAAAGATGGCAGCCTCCGAGGATTTGCCAAAAACCAGCCAACCCAGTCTCTTAGAGTTGGAAGAAATTTTGACAGCCCTGCAAGCCAACGGCTACACGCATGCAGTCGGTCTCTTTCTCTCATCAGGGATTTCTGGATTTTACCAAAATATCCAATATCTGGCAGATGAATTTGAGGGGCTGACAATCGCCTTTCCAGATAGCAAAATCACGTCAGCTCCACTGGGTATGATGGTGGAAAATGTATTGAAATGGGCAGCAGCTGGTCAGTCTTTTGAGGAAATCTGTGCCAAACTGGATCAACAAATTGCCCAAACGTCTGCCTTTATCATGGTGGACGACCTGGATCATTTGGTCAAGGGTGGTCGCTTGTCCAATGCAGCAGCCATTCTCGGCAACCTTCTCAGTATCAAGCCGATTTTGTATTTTACGGATGAAGGGAAAATCGAAGTATACGAGAAAGTTCGGACGGAGAAAAAGGCTGTCAAACGTCTCTTGGAAATTCTTCAAGAAAAAACATCCGACGGCAATTACCAGCTGGCCATTATTCATGCGAACTGCCCAGAAAAGGCAGATAGATTCAAAGAACAGTTGGAGCAGGTTGGTGTGACTAGTCAGTTGCCAATCGTGTCATTTGGTTCCGTTATCGGGACGCATTTGGGTGAAGGGGCCATTGCTTTCGGGATTTCGCCCATTATCGAATAGGAGTTTACATGACAATTAAGGTAATTATTGCAGGTTTTAAGGGAAAAATGGGCTCAACAGCGGTTGAGATGGTCAAGGGAGATGCAGACCTTAGTCTAGCTGCCTTGGTAGACCCATTTGCCACTGAGACAGAAGTGGACGGCGTGCCAGTTTTTAAGACAAAAGAAGAAGTTGCAGAGCTAGATGCTGATGTCTGGGTGGATTTCACCACGCCAAAATTTGCCTATGAAAACACACGCTTTGCTTTGGAGAATGGCTTTGCCCCAGTAGTTGGAACGACTGGATTTACACCGAAAGAAATCGACGAACTGACTGTACTTTCGGCTGAAAAAGGCTTGGGTGGCTTGATTGCGCCAAACTTTGCTATCGGAGCTATCTTGCTCATGCAATTCGCAGCACAGGCTGCCAAGTATTTCCCTAATCTGGAAATCATCGAATTGCACCATGACAAGAAAAAGGATGCTCCAAGTGGAACAGCTATTAAGACTGCCGAGTTGATTTCGCAAGTCCGTCAGGCGCAGCCACAGGGTGCAGCCGATGAAGAAGAGTTGATTGCCGGAGCTCGTGGTGCAGAATTTGATGGATTCCGTATTCATTCTGTTCGCTTGCCAGGTCTGGTGGCCCACCAAGAAGTGATTTTCGGTGCCCAGGGAGAAGGATTGACTATTCGTCATGATTCTTATGACCGTGTCTCCTTCATGAGCGGTGTCAATCTCGGTATCAAAGAGGTTGTCAAACGCCAGCAACTTGTATATGGTTTGGAACATTTACTATGAAATTAACACATCTGCCTTCTGAATTTCAGGAGGCTTTGCCGATTTTAGAGAAAATTAAGGCAGCAGGTTTTGAGGCCTATTTTGTGGGCGGATCGGTCCGCGATGCCATTTTGAGAAGAACCATTCACGATGTGGACATTGCAACATCCAGCTATCCGCAGGAGACCAAAGCAATCTTCCCACGGACCATTGATGTGGGGATTGAACATGGAACGGTCTTGGTTCTGGAAGGGAATAAGGAGTACGAAATTACGACCTTTCGGACGGAGGAGGATTACGTGGACTTCCGCCGGCCTAGCCAGGTTTCTTTTGTGCGTTCACTAGAAGAAGACCTCAGACGCCGTGATTTTACAGTCAATGCCTTTGCCTTGGATGAACATGCTCAGGTCATCGACTTGTTTTCTGGACTAGAAGATTTGGAGCAGAAGCGTTTGCGAGCGGTAGGAATCCCTGCAGAGCGATTCAATGAAGATGCCCTGCGAATCATGCGTGGCTTTCGATTTGCGGCTAGTCTGAACTTCGAGATTGAACCAGAAACATTTGAGGCCATGCAGGCAACAGCACCGCTCTTGGACAAAATCTCTGTTGAGCGTATTTTTATCGAATTTGATAAATTGCTGACGGCACCCCATTGGCGCAAGGGGCTGCAGGCTATGATTGATTCCAAAGCCTTTGATTTTTTACCAGATTTGGCTGGAAAAGGGCAGGAATTGGAGAAAATGCTATATAGCTTGCAGGCAGATTTCATCTTTGAAACTTCTGAACAGGCCTGGGCCATGCTTTTTGTCTGTCTGAAAGTGGACAACATCAAGTCCTTCCTCAAAAAATGGAAAACCAGCAATGACTTTCAACGGACGGTCGTGCAATTGGTGAAAATTTATCAGCACCGCCAGACAGGACCAGCGACCAAGCAGATGGCCTACGAATATGGCAGGACACTGATTGAACTGGTCGAAAAACTGCGTCAGGCTCAGGGGCTCTCGGTTGATTTTGAAGAGATTGCTCAACTCGATAAGGACTTGATTATCCATGAACGACATGAGATTGTTGTGAATGGTGGCATGATTATGAAGAATCTAGCTGTCAAGCCTGGTCCTCTCTTGGGTCAGGTCCTAAATGCAGTGGAGTATGAGATTGTCGAGGGGAATTTGGCCAACAGAGAAGAGGACATCATGGCTTTTGTAAAGGAGTTTTTAAGTAATGAGTGATTTTATCGTTGAAAATTTGACCAAGTCTGTCGGCGACAAGACCGTCTTTTCAAAGATTTCCTTTATCATCCACCCAGGCGACCGCATTGGGATTATAGGGGTCAATGGCACTGGTAAAACAACGCTCTTGGATGTGATTTCAGGCAAGCTTGGTTTCGATGGAGATATTTCACCCTTTACCAGTAAGAATGATTTTCAGATGGCCTATCTGACCCAGGAGCCTGATTTTGATGAGAGCAATACCGTTCTGGACACGGTATTGTCATCCGATTTGCGAGAAATCCAGCTTATTCGCCAATACGAGCAGCTCATGGCAAATTATGACGATAAGAGTCAGGCTCAACTTGAAAAAGTCATGGCAGAGATGGATGCCCTCAATGCTTGGGAAATTGAAAGCCAAGTCAAGACGGTTCTGTCAAAATTAGGATTACAGGATGTGACCAGCAAGGTGGCGGATTTATCTGGTGGCCTGCGTCGCCGTGTACAGCTGGCTCAGGTTCTTCTGGGCAATGACGACCTCCTACTTTTGGATGAGCCGACCAACCACCTGGATATTGAGACCATTGAGTGGTTGACGACCTTTTTGAAAAACACCAAAAAGTCTGTCCTCTTTATCACCCATGACCGCTATTTCTTGGACAATATTGCAACACGCATCTTTGAATTGGACAAGGCCGGTTTGACCGAGTATCAGGGGAATTACCAGGACTATGTTCGATTAAAAGCGGAGCAGGACGAGCGGGATGCAGCTCTCCGTCACAAGAAAGAACAGCTCTATAAGCAGGAGTTGACCTGGATGCGGAGACAGCCCCAGGCTCGTGCCACCAAGCAACAAGCCCGTATCAATCGTTTCCATGACCTCAAGAACCAGGTTCATCAAGCTATTGATGACTCAAGTCTTGAAATCAATTTTGAAACCAGCCGAATCGGTAAAAAGGTTATTCAGTTTGAGCAGGTCAGCTTTTCTTATCCTGGAAAGCCGATTTTACAGGATTTTAGCCTGCTAATCCAAAACAAGGACCGTATCGGCATCGTCGGTGATAATGGTAAGGGCAAATCCACCCTACTCAATCTGATTGCAGGCGACTTGCAGGCTGATGCAGGAAAGGTAGACATCGGAGAAACGGTTCGTATCGGTTATTTTTCTCAAGATATTCGTGGATTAGACGAGAGCAAGCGGGTCATCAATTTCTTGCAGGAAGTGGCAGAAGAAGCCAAGACCACATCGGGCATGGTGTCTATTGCTGAACTTTTGGAGCAGTTCCTCTTTCCGCGTAATACCCATGGTACACTGATTGAAAAATTGTCGGGTGGGGAGAAAAAGCGGCTCTATCTGCTGAAAATCCTTCTGGAACGGCCTAATGTCTTGCTTCTGGACGAGCCGACAAACGACTTAGACATAGCGACTTTGACAGTCTTGGAGCATTTCTTGCAAGGTTTTGCTGGTCCTGTCATCACCGTCAGCCACGATCGTTATTTCTTGGACAAGGTTGCTAATAAAATCCTTGCTTTTGAAGACGGTGGTATCCAGACCTTCTTTGGAAACTACACGGACTATCTGGATGAAAAGGCCTTTTTGGCTTCCAGCTCTGCTATTTCTTTGGAAAAACCAAAGGAGAAAATCGAGAAGGTCAGAGAGAACAAGAAGCGGATGTCCTATTTTGAGAAGCAGGAGTGGGCAACCATTGAGGATGAGATTGCTGGTTTGGAGGAGCGGATCGAAGCCATTGAGGCGGAAATGTTGACCTGTGGCAGTGATTTTACCAAATTGTCGGACCTGCAGAAGGAGCTGGACCAGAAAAATGAGCAGCTCTTGGAGAAGTACGAGCGCTTTGAGTATTTGAGTGAGATGGAGGGCTAGGATGAAAACTCTTATCATAGGCTACATGGCCCTTTACCTACTGGTCACATTGGTTTCAGCCCTTTATAGCTTTCTGAAAACCAAAAAGATGAACCTGCTGCGGCTGAGTTTGACATTTTTGGCAATGCTTGTGCTGGCAGTAACCCTTTATTATTACAGTCAAAGCTACCATGCCTTCCAGATGATTGGTTTTGCCCTTGGTTTTACCTTTATTTCTACGCTTTTTCTCTTCAATGGGACCAAGGAAGGAACTAATTTTATAGCTGCTATGTTGCTGAGTGTTGGGCGCTTTGTTCTCCATATTCAATTTCTAGTTCTGATTTATCTTTTTAGATAAATTGTCCGTACAAGTTGTTTGAAAGGGCTTTACGAAAAGGTTTGCATTGTGGTATAATAGAGAAAATGAAGTGAGGTAATGATTATGTCAAAGAAAATTATCGGTATTGACCTTGGCGGTACATCTGTCAAATTGGCTATTTTAACGACTGCTGGCGAAATCCAGGAAAAATGGTCCATCAAGACCAACATTTTGGATGAGGGCAGCCATATCATTCCGGATATTATCGAGAGTATCAAAGATCATTTTGAGAGCCACAATCTGACCAAGGATGATTTCTTGGGAATTGGTATGGGTTCTCCTGGCGTGGTCGATAGCAAAGCTGGTACTGTGATTGGTGCCTATAACCTCAACTGGAAGACCTTGCAGCTGGTCCGTGAACAGTTTGAGACCGCACTTGGTTTGCCTTTCTTTATTGACAATGATGCCAACGTAGCAGCTCTGGGTGAGCAGTGGGTCGGTGCCGGCGAGAATAATCCTGACGTGGTCTTCATGACGCTGGGAACTGGTGTCGGTGGTGGTGTTGTTGCTGCTGGAAATCTGATTCGCGGATCACGCGGTGCAGGTGGCGAACTTGGCCATTTGACGGTTGATTTTGAAGACCCTATCATGTGTACATGTGGTAAGCCAGGTTGCCTGGAGACGGTTGCCTCAGCGACAGGTATTGTCAATTTGACTCGCCGTTATGCAGCCCAGTATGCTGGTGATTCTGAGTTGAAGAAACTCATTGATGATGGTCAAGATGTGACAGCTAAGGATGTCTTTGACTTAGCAAAAACAGGTGATGACCTAGCTCAGATTGTCTACCGCAACTTTGCTCGCTATCTAGGAACAGCTTGCTCCAACATTGCAGCGACGCTAAATCCAGCCTACATTGTCATCGGTGGTGGTGTATCAGCTGCAGGCGACTTCCTCTTGGACGGTGTTCGCAAGGTCTTTGAAGAGACAGTCTTCCCACCGATTAAGGAATCAACTAAGTTGGCTCTTGCAACACTTGGCAATGATGCCGGGGTTATTGGTGCAGCGTCATTGGTTTTGAAATAAGTAAATCAGGCAGAGGAAACTCTGTCTTTTTTAGAAGAAAGGTTCTAATATGAATTTTAAAAAAACAAGCTCAACAGCTAAAAAAAGATTTGCCAGCCCTATTTTTATCAATCAGGGACAGGGAGACCCCTCTTGTCGCTAAATTTTTTGCAGGCTTAACCTTAATCTACGCCTTGTCGCCCATTGATTTAGTGCCAGATTTTATCCCAGTTTTGGGCTGTTTGGATGACATTATTCTATTGCCCTTATTGGTGGCCTTGACCATTCGATTTATACCCAAGGAAATACTTGACAATCACCGATTGGCCGCTGAGGACCTTTGGAAAGATGGCAAACCCAAGAAGTGGTACTATGGTCTTCCAATCATTTTTCTATGGGCCTTGATTATCTACGTCCTAGTAAAAGTTTTTAAGTAGCCTATCCGCTGTCACAGTTTTTAATTGTTTTGTCTTTCAAAACAAATCAGAATCATATATAATGAAAATGTAGAAATATTGATATTGCAAATTATCGGAGAAGGCGTTCTTTATTCGTGGCTATAGATGGCTGAAAGGTTCGAGGAGGTCTATCATGTCAAAAGATCATATCGTCCGCTATCAAGGCTATGTGCTGGTTTTGGGATTTTTACTCTATGCGACAATCTTCTTTCCTGCCCTAAATTTTCAATGGTTTAATACATTTGGTGTGTTTTTTGTTGGAGCAGTAGTATTGCCTTGGGCCATCTACACCAAGCAGATTCCCCACATGCTTATCTGTCTCTTTCTGATCATTAGCCCATTTTTAACATTTTACATTGGATTGTTATCGATGCTCTTTGGTCCTTAAAAATTGGAGGTAAATCATGAAAAAATGGAATCTACACCAAGTTTCCCACTATCTACTTATAGCGGGGACCCTCTTTTGGTTATCAGGATTCTTTCTAGATAACTGGATTCGTCATTGGTTCTTCCCTTCTAGCTGGGGTTCTGTAGTTGTTTTTTACATCCTGCCACCGATTGGACTTGTAACGCTGATTTTGTCCTTCTTCACAAAGAAGGTGTGGCAGGCAGCTCTCTCCATTGCCTTTATCCTATCCTTTTTCATCACCATGTTCGTTGGTTACTTCTTGTTTGGTCCCTAAGAAAGGAGTAGCAGTATGCTAAAGAAAAGTTTGGATTTGTTTAGCTGTTTCATTATCGGCCTGGGATGTCTGATTTGGCTCAGTATATGGTTACCCATGGAAAATTGGTTTCATCTGGAAAAGTGGGCCTATACCGCATGTTTTAAAATTGTCCCCTTGCTGGGAATGGCTCTGCTACCAGTAGCTATCTATCATAAAAAGCCTAGACATACCATTATTGCCCTACTCTTCATCGTTTGCTATTTTCTGACCGCAACATTGGCCATGTATATGGGTAACACTTACCTCTTCACTCCATAGAACTCTAGCTTGCTTCTGGAATTTTTGGGTCAAAAAAAGTATAATAGTTGCATGACAAAAGCAGATATTATTTTTAAAGAAAACATTCGTAAGATTATGGAAGAGGGCGTTTCTTCAGAAAATGCTCGTCCACGATACAAGAATGGAGACATTGCTAACTCCAAGTATATTACTGGTTCCTTTGCTGAGTACGATTTGGCCAAGGGGGAGTTTCCCATTACCACACTAAGACCAATTCCGATTAAATCCGCCATTAAAGAAATTCTCTGGATTTACCAAGACCAAACCAATGACCTGTCTGTCTTGCAGGAAAAATACGGTGTTCAATATTGGAATGACTGGGAAGTAGATGGAACAGGGACCATCGGTGAACGCTATGGTGCAATTGTTAAGAAGCACGATATTATTTCAAAGATTTTGAAACAGCTGGAAGATAATCCTTGGAATCGCCGCAATGTGATTTCCCTTTGGGATTATGAGGCCTTTGACCAATCGCCAGGCCTATTGCCTTGTGCCTTTCAGACCATGTTCGATGTTCGCCGAGTGGACGGAGAGATTTATCTTGATGCAACTCTAACTCAACGGTCAAATGATATGTTGGTAGCCCATCATATCAACGCTATGCAGTATGTAGCCCTTCAGATGATGATTGCTAAACATTTTGGCTGGAAGGTTGGAAAGTTTTTCTATTTCATCAACAATCTTCACATCTATGACAATCAGTTTGAACAGGCTGAAGAATTACTCCGTCGTACACCATCTGAAGTTGAGCCACGTTTGGTCTTAAATGTTCCTGACGGTACCAATTTCTTTGATATTCGGGCAGAAGATTTTGAATTGGTGGACTACAATCCAGTTAAACCGCAGTTAAAATTCGATTTAGCAATTTAACTGGATTAGCAGTGAAGAACTTCGTTCTTTTACCTCGCTTCTTTATTTTTAGGCTCGGGCTGAAACAGTTCCCCGAACTGTTTCACTTCCAACCTTCAACAGTCTATACTCAGACTTTCGAAGCCAGTTAAAACGCAACTCAAATTTGACTTAGCGATTTAAGATGAGGGGGGCTTTCCAGTACCAGCGAGATTCACATTCTACGAATCTCGGTATCTTCCCTATCTCTGAGGAAGGAGTCGGTGATAGTTTCAACATGATAAAAATTTGCGCTTGGCCTACTTGGTAAGTGCATTTTTCATGTTTTTTTGATAGAATGATAGGACGGAAAGTGAGAGAAAATGACTAAAAAGATTGTTGCCATTTGGGCTCAAGATGAAAATGGATTGATTGGAAAAGGTGATAGACTTCCTTGGTCATTGCCAGCTGACTTTGCTCATTTCAAAGAAACGACAACAGGTCACACGATGGTGATGGGACGTATAACCTTCGACGGCATGGGTAAACGTGCTCTTCCCAATCGTCACACCATCGTTTTGACTACAGATAAAACCTATCAACTAGAGAATGAACATGTTACCATTTTACACAGTGTGGAAGATGTCCTAGATTGGTATAACAAACAGGAGCATACTCTATTTGTGCTTGGTGGGGGACAAATTTTTACTGCTTTTGCACCTTACATTGAAGCTTTAATAGTGACAGATATTCACGGTCAATTTAATGGCGATGTGTATTTTCCGAAAGCATTTCCTATGGAGAAATTTCAGCTACAAAGCGCCAATTTACGTCCAAAAGACGAGAAAAACCCGTATGATTTTACAATAAAAACCTATGAAAGAAGAGATGGTTAGGCATGGAGAGAAGTTTATTCGGTTTATTTACAGCATTTCTCTGTGGGATTTGTGTTCTTTGTGCGATTCAAGCCTTTCGGAAGAAACGTTTTGGTTTAGCAATTTTATTTTTACTGAATGCTTTTACCAATCTGGTCAATAGTATTCACGCCATTTATGGATTTTTATTTAGATAAGAGATATGAAAGAGGAAACACATGGCTGTTAAGCATACACATGAGCTAATCTATTGCTCATTTTGCGGAAAAAATCAAGAAGAAGTTAAAAAAATTATCGCAGGGAACAATGTCTTCATTTGTAATGAGTGCGTGGAACTAGCACAGGAAATCATTCGTGAGGAACTGGCAGAAGAAGTTTTGACAGACTTGGCCGATACGCCAAAGCCACAAGAATTACTCAATATCCTGAACAACTACGTCATCGGACAGGATCGTGCAAAACGTGCTTTAGCAGTAGCCGTTTACAACCACTACAAACGTATCAATTTCCAAGATAGCCGTGATGAGAACGATGTTGATTTGCAAAAATCAAATATCCTCATGATTGGCCCGACTGGTTCAGGAAAAACCTTCCTAGCTCAGACCTTGGCTAAAAGTTTGAATGTCCCGTTTGCTATTGCCGATGCGACCGCTCTTACTGAGGCGGGTTATGTTGGTGAAGACGTAGAAAATATCCTCCTCAAACTCTTGCAGGCGGCGGATTTCAATATTGACCGTGCAGAAAGAGGGATTATCTATGTGGATGAAATTGATAAAATTGCCAAAAAAGGTGAAAATGTGTCCATCACCCGCGATGTATCCGGCGAAGGGGTCCAGCAAGCTCTCCTGAAAATCATAGAGGGAACGGTTGCCAGCGTGCCACCTCAGGGCGGACGCAAACATCCAAACCAAGAGATGATTCACGTCGATACCAAGAACATTCTCTTTATCGTTGGCGGTGCCTTTGACGGCATTGAAGAAATTGTTAAACAGCGTCTGGGTGAGAAAATCATTGGTTTCGGTCAAAACAACCGTGCTATTGAAGAAAAAGATTCTTACATGCAGCACATTATCGCGGATGATATTCAGAAATTCGGTATCATTCCAGAATTGATTGGTCGCTTGCCTGTTTTTGCAGCTCTGGACCAATTGACTGAGGATGACCTAGTACGTATCCTGACAGAGCCTCGAAATGCTCTTGTTAAGCAGTACCAGACCTTGCTTTCTTATGATGATGTCGAGTTGGAATTTGAAGAAGATGCTTTGCAGGAAATTGCCAAAAAAGCCATCGAGCGTAAAACTGGTGCACGTGGACTTCGTTCTATCATCGAAGAGACCATGTTGGATGTGATGTTTGAAGTGCCGAGTCAGGACGATGTCAAGAAGGTTCGCGTGACAAAAGCAGCAGTAGACGGTGAAGGAAAACCTGAGCTAGAAACTGCCTAAAATTCATCAGGAGGTGTCAATTGACCGCCTCCTTTTTCAGAGAAAGGGGAAAATATGGAAATCAATACCCATAATGCAGAGATTTTACTGAGTGCAGTTTCAAAGGCCCAGTACCCAGATGATAATATTCCAGAGATTGCCCTGGCTGGACGGTCCAATGTTGGAAAATCGTCCTTTATCAATACCTTGCTGGGGCGTAAAAACCTGGCTCGGACGTCAGGCAAACCTGGTAAAACCCAGCAACTGAATTTTTATAATATCGATGATAAAATCCGTTTTGTTGATGTGCCGGGCTACGGTTATGCCAAGGTTTCCAAGACTGAGCGCGCCAAGTGGGGCAAGATGATTGAGGAATATCTGACCAGTCGAGATAATCTCCGTGTGGTGGTTAGTCTGGTAGATATGCGTCATGAGCCATCTGCCGATGATGTTCAGATGTACGAATTTCTAAAATATTATGAAATCCCAGTCATTGTCGTTGCTACCAAAGCCGACAAAATTCCACGTGGCAAGTGGAACAAGCATGAATCCATTATCAAAAAGAAATTGGATTTTGATAAGAATGACCAGTTTGTCGTCTTTTCATCTGAAACTCGACATGGCTATGACCAGGCCTGGGATGCTATTCTGAGTGAAATCTAACAAAAAAATAAAAAAATAGAGATATTTTTCTTGCATTCTAAACTAGACTATGTTATCATAATTGAGGTTTGAAAAAACTGACCTAAGACAGTAGGGGAGCTAGACTCATAAACATCCTACCGAGGCACAAAACGATTATGGATATAAACGTGTTTGTACTTTCGTGTCTAGGTTTAGGTGCGATTTTTTTGTGCCTAGCCCAAAATAAAAACGGAGGTAAACGAAATGTCAGAAGCTATTATCGCTAAAAAAGCGGAATTAGTGAATGCCGTTGCTGAGCAAATGAAAGCTGCAACATCTATCGTTGTGGTTGATGCGCGTGGTTTGACTGTAGAGCAAGATACTGTTCTTCGTCGTAACTTGCGTGGTGCAGAAGTTGAGTACAAAGTTATCAAAAACTCAATCTTGCGTCGTGCTGCTGAGCAAGCTGGTCTTGAAGGTCTTGCAGAATTGTTTGTAGGTCCATCTGCAGTAGCGTTCTCAAACGATGCTGTTGCTCCAGCTAAAACAATTTACGATTTCGCGAAAACTGCTGATGCTCTTGAAATCAAAGGTGGAGCTGTAGAAGGTAAAGTTTCTTCTAAAGAAGAAATCGAAGCACTTGCTACATTGCCAAACCGCGAAGGCATGCTTTCTATGTTGCTTTCTGTACTTCAAGCGCCAGTTCGCAACGTTGCATACGCTGTCAAAGCTGTTGCAGAAAAAGAAGACGCAGCTTAATGCGTCAGAGCGTAGCTGCTTAGTGCTACAAACTATTTAAAAACCTAAATTGGAGGAAAATCACAATGGCATTGAACATTGAAAACATTATTGCTGAAATTAAAGAAGCTACTATCCTTGAGCTTAACGATCTTGTAAAAGCTATCGAAGAAGAATTTGGTGTAACTGCGGCTGCTCCTGTAGCTGTTGCTGCAGCTGGTGGTGCTGCTGAAGAAGCTAAAGATTCATTCGACGTAGAATTGACATCTGCTGGCGACAAAAAAGTTGGCGTTATCAAAGTTGTACGTGAAATCACAGGTCTTGGCCTTAAAGAAGCTAAAGAACTTGTTGACGGTGCACCAGCTCTTGTTAAAGAAGGCGTTGCAACTGCAGAAGCTGAAGAAATCAAAGCTAAATTGGAAGAAGCTGGCGCTTCAGTTACTCTTAAATAAGAGTCACATCATAATTAGATTGCGGAATCCCTATTTACCAGTCTTTGAGAGCGATAAGCGATTGATAGAAACTGATAAATTGATTTGGTTTCCTGCCAAAAATCCTGCCAAAATTTCTTTGGCAGGATTTTTGTTTTAATAAATTATCGGGGGGTAGACATTAAATTGTCTACCCCTTTTTTGCGTTTTGGAGGAATTCATGCAAAAGAAAGAACAATCATCACGTCAAATGGTGATGTGTCATCTCGTGACTATCTTGGGAGTTGATATTGAGAAAGCAACGCAGCTAATTGATGAAATGGAACAAGTAGGTTTAGTCCGATTTGATGAATTTGGAAATGTTGGAATATTAGTCTTGGAGGGACAATCATGAAACGTATTACCGCTAATCAATATCAGACATCAGAGCGATATTATAAACTCCCCAAAGTTTTGTTTGAGAGTGAACGTTATAAGGATATGAAGCTGGAGGTTAAGGTAGCCTACGCGGTTTTAAAAGATCGTTTGGAGTTATCTTTGAGTAAAGGCTGGATTGATGAGGATGGGGCAATTTACTTGATTTATTCCAATTCAAATCTGATGGCACTTTTAGGTTGTTCAAAGTCTAAATTACTTTCTATTAAGAAAACCTTACGTGAATATGGCTTGATTGATGAAGTCCAACAATCATCCAGTGAAAAAGGTCGAATGGCAAATAAGATTTACTTGGGAGAATTAGAACATGAACCTACCCCAGCCTCCGATTCAAACGGGGCTAGTGTTAAAAAAACACCAGGGGGGTCTCAAAGAAAGACGGGGCCAGTCTTAAATTCAGCCCCTAGTGAGACTAAATATAGTGAAACTGAAGGGAGTGATTTCCTTATTGAGGACGAGGAGGAGAGGCAGCTAGTAGATGAAAAACAAGAAGAAAACTTTACTCCAAAAGTAGATGATGTGACCAAGTACGATCGAGACTATATTTGGGCTTTGGTTCATGACCAATTAAGACAATCAGGTCTATCTCAGTCGGCTAGTGACTATGCCATGATCTATTTCGGTGATCGTTATCAGTACGCATTGGAACATATGCGATTTGCTCGGTCAGCGGAAGTGATAGCTGAATACGTGTTTAATGGTGTGCTGTCAGAATGGACTAAGCAACTGAGACGACAAGAAGTAAAGGGAGGTGATTAAGATGATTGGGTGGATACTAGGTGGAATCTATTTGATTTCTATCATCATTTTGATTGTTGAAATCATCCGTGCACCAGAAATGGATGTTCATGTATAGGCAAGAGTTTTACAAGTGTAAGGCTCTTTTTTATTTGGAAAGAGAGAAAAAATGAAATTTTTAGATTTATTTGCTGGGATAGGTGGTTTTAGACTAGGAATGGAATCACAGGGTCATAAATGCCTAGGCTTTTGTGAAATTGATAAATTCGCTAGAACATCCTACAAAGCCATGTTTAACACAGAAGGAGAAATAGAATACCATGACATTAAAGAGGTCACAGACCATGACTTTAGACAATTTAGAGGGCAAGTGGAGGTTATCTGCGGGGGATTTCCTTGCCAAGCATTTTCACTCGCAGGCAGACGATTGGGATTTGAAGATACTCGAGGGACTCTCTTTTTTGAAATTGCTCGAGCGGCCAAACAAATCCAACCACGTTTTCTATTTTTGGAAAACGTCAAAGGCCTACTCAATCACGACAA
>NZ_JBIMJP010000009.1:0-82161 GCF_043674155.1 Streptococcus sp. A23
GTAGCAACTCTTGTCCAAGTAAACGCTCAAATCGATGCAGTTCGTTCAAACGTTGAAGCCTTGGCCTTGGAATTGCGGAAGTACTTAGGTACTGATGCAATCGAGATTGTATTGAACAATACTTTTTCTGACTTGCAAGTGGGTGAAGGTTTGGGTGTCTTAGTTGAGGCGTCAACAACAGCAACTCCGTCTATGGACGATCCAAACGGAGCTGGTATCAAACCACATACACTTCGAACTGGCATCACTGCTACAACTGAACCTGGATGGTATACATTTGATTCTTATGATTTATATTCTTATAATGTGAATATGAAAAGTTCCACTTTCAACGGAACTGAAGTTGACGCCTATATGCGATTCTCATTGAACTCAGATCCTACTACAAACACCATCTTGGCTGAATTGGTTAGTAAGGCAGATGGACAAGTAATAGAGAAACATACAGTCGAACCAGGTTCTAGTGTATTATATACTTATCCGAAAACAATCGATACGGATAATGAAAATATCCAAATGCTATATGAAACTCAAACTGCTGTCAACGGTAGTACCTATGGAAACTTGAGATTCATAGGTGACGGAACTGGATCAATTTATAACAATACAATTATTCCAGTTTATCAAATTAACACAACCACTTATAAAGTTGAAGATGGCCGGATTTTAGCGACCTATAACCTTCAAACAATCGGTGGTCAAACTGTTACATCTTCTGGTCAACGTGAATTTGAAGGTTATGAGTTTGTAGAAAAGCAAGTAGAACCTGCCCAAGGTGGTTATCCAGTAGGTACGGTTTATGTGGCTGGTGTAGTTAATTCTACAACGGATCCAACAAATACTATTCAGTATAAGGTAATTCGAACAATTGTCTCGAATACTGAGTACGTCCACGAGATTTTTGTATTGGATCCAACCTACACTGGAACTGTAGATTGGGAGGGTCTGGATACTAGTGGATTCTTCAAGTTGCTTGAGACTTCTCATTTGAGTTATACTCCGGATAGAGTATCGTATGATTATAATACTGAGGCAAGAATTTGGGCAGACCATACTATTGATCCAGAAAAAGGATATATGGTATTTGCAGAATCACCAGCTAATGCTGATGGTTCTAAATATCGCGTAGTTGCTAACTGGTCGGGCACATCAACTACCGGTCCTTACGGAAGAATTTTCATCGGCTCACAAGTATGGACTAAAGCGAATACGGGCGCTGATACTCCATTTGCATGGCAGTCTGTAGATGGCACATATGTTGACTTGGGTTACAAACCTTATGGTATCCAACAAACTTTGCGTGGTGCCTCTACTCCGGCCGCGTTAACAACTACATATGTTTATAAACCTTTAGAGCAACAAGCGATCATCCGCTACCAAATTGAAGGAGCGACAGATTACTTGGAAGATTCAGGTACATTGACTGGTGGTTCAGGTACTGATATCAACTACTCAACTGAAGATACAATCAACAAGTATAAGCAATTGGGTTATGAGCTTGTTTCAGATAACTTTACGACTACTGACGGTCAAGACTATGATACTGACACAGCAGTTTTACAAGAGTTTTTAGTTGTTATTAAGCCACGTGTCGAAGAAGTTCCAAATACAGCGGTTCCAGGTCAGCCAGTAGATCCAACCGATCCAAACTCACCTGTTTGGCCAGACACTATTAATAACCTTGAGACAACACAAGAAGTTACTCGTACAGTTGAGTACAAGTATGAAGATGGAACTCCAGTTCGTGTAGATGCTGCAGGCAACATCTTGCCTAAAGACTCTACAGAAGGTACGCCACTTGTTAAGACTGAAACAGTATCCTTTACTCGCCCAGCTCAAGTGAACCTTGTAACAGGTGAAGTGACTTATGGTGAATGGACAGCTGACTCGACAGATGTTCTTAATGGTAACCTCATTCCAGAAATCACAGACTACACAGCAACTCGTACAACTCTCGAAGGTGCTGATGCTCCAATGACAGAAACAGTAAAAGATAAGACTGTTACTGCAACTGATGCAGACATTAATGAAGTGGTTTACTTCAAAGAAAATCCTAAGTATGGTGATGTTGTTGTTAACTATGTAAACGAGGATGGCAAAGTTATTGCAACTCCTGTTGTAGATACAAACGATGCTCTTGTAGGTACAGACTACTCAACAGCTGACCAAGTTCCAGCGAAGATTGTTGAAGATGCAACTGGCGATGTATACTACTACAAAGAAATCAAAGCTGAAGATGCAACTAAAGAAACTGGCACAGTCGTAGAAGGTACTACAGAAGTAACCTACGTTTACGAAAAAGCTGGTGACGTTGTTATCAAGTATGTGGACGTTAACGGTCTTGAATTGAAAGCTCCAGTTTCGGACACTACAGACGGTAAACCAGGTTCAGACTACAACACAGCTGAAGGTACTGAAAAACCAGCAACTATCACAACAGCAGACGGTAAAGTATATGCTCTTGTTCCAGCAGGTGACTACCCAGTTGGTACAGTAGCAGCAGATAGCAACTTGGCTTCAGGCGCAACTCCAACAGGTACTGTTGAAGCAGGCGTAACTAAAGAAGTAACTTACGTTTACCAAGAAGTGAAAGGTAAGGTTGTCGTTAACTACATCACTGAGGACGGCACAGTGATTAAGACTCAAGTTGAAGATACAAAAGAATCATCAGCAGGAACTCCATACGACACAACAGATAACAAGCCAACAACTATCACAACTGATGATGGTAAGACTTACGAGTTGATCCCAGCAGCAACAATCGGTACTGAAGAAGGTACAGTTGAAGCAGGTAAGACAACAGAAGTTACTTATGTCTACAAAGAAGTGAAAGGTTCAGTAGTTGTTAACTATGTAACAACTGATGGCACAGTTCTTCAAGCACCTGTAACAGACACTCCAGAAACTTCAACAGGTACTCCATACGATACAACAGATGTTATGCCAGGAACTATCACAACTGCTGATGGTAAGACATACAAACTTGTTCCAACCCTTACTAAAGGTTCTGAAACAGGTGACGTTGTTCCAGGTGTAACGGAAGTAACATACGTTTACGAAGAAGTCAAGGGTGACGTTGTTATTAACTATGTAAACACTGATGGCAAAGTCATTGCTTCTCAAGTAGTTGATACGAAGGCAACTTCAACAGGTACAGACTATGATACAACTGATAACAAACCAGCTAAGATCACAACTGAAGATGGTACAGTTTACTACTACAAAGAAGTAGATGCAACTTCAGCTACTGAAACTGGTAAGGTTGTGGAAGGCACTACTGAAATCACTTACGTTTACGAGCAAGCTGGTTCTGTAACAGTTAACTATGTAACAACTGACGGTAAAGTTATCAAATCTCCAGTTAAGGATGAAGAGAATGCTGAGCCAGGTAAGACATACTCAACTGAAGACAACAAACCTGAAACAATCACAACAGAAGACGGTAAGACTTACAAGCTTGTTCCAAATGCAACTACAGGCGAAGAAAACGGAACAATCACTTCTGGTGAAGATAAGCAAGTCACTTACGTTTACGAAGAAGTGAAAGGTAACGTTGTTGTTGAGTACTACAACACTGCTGGTGAGAAGATTGCCGAAGATGTTGAAGATACTCCTGCATCATCAACAGGTACAGCCTACACAACTCTTGATAATAAACCAGAAACTATCACAGCAACTGACGGTACAGTTTACTACTACAAAGAAGTGAAAGCTGACTCAGCAGCTGAAACAGGTGACGTTGTAGAAGGTACAACTACTGTTAAGTACGTTTACGAACAAGCTGGTAACGTAGTTGTGAACTACATCACTGAAGATGGTACAGTTATCAAGCAACCTGTGAATGATGAAACAAATGCAGCTCCAGGTAGTGAGTACAACACAACTGATAACAAACCAACTACAATCACTACTGAAGATGGCACAACCTACGAATTGGTTCCAAGTGCAACTATCGGTACTGAAAATGGAGAAGTTGAATCTGGTAAGACTACTGAAGTAACTTATGTTTACCGTAAGGTTGAAACTCCAGCAGCTAAGACTGGTAACGTTGTGGTTGAATATTACAATACTGCAGGTGAGAAAATCGCTTCTGATGTTGTAGATACACCAGAAACAACAACTGGAACTGTCTATGAAACATTTGATTTCAAACCAGCAACAATCACAAAAGATGGTGTAACATACTTCTACAAAGAAGTGAAAGACACATCAGCTGCTGAGAAAGGTACTGTTGTTGAAGGTACTACAACTGTTCAATACGTCTACGAGCCAGCTGGTTCAGTAACAGTTAACTATGTAACTACAGATGGTACAGTAATCAAATCTCCAGTTAAGGATGAAGAGAACGCTGAACCAGGTAAGACGTACACAACAGAAGACAATAAGCCAACTACAATCACTACTGAAGATGGTAAGACATACAAACTTGTTCCAAGCTTGACTACTGGTGAAGAAAATGGATCAGTAACTTCAGGCGAAGACAAGCAAGTAACTTACGTATACGAAGAAGTGAAAGGTGACGTTGTTGTTAACTACATCGACACTGAAGGCAATGTCATCAAAGCACCTGTAACAGATACACCATCTACATCAACAGGTACATCTTACGATACAACAGATAACAAACCAACAACTATCACAACTGAAGATGGTACTGAGTACAAACTTGTTCCAGTATTGACTAAGGGTGAAGAAAATGGTTCTGTTGTTGAAGGTACAACTCAAGTAACTTATGTTTACCAAAAAGTAACAACTCCAGCTCCAAATCCAAACGGTAGCGTTGTCGTTAACTATGTGAACACGAATGGTGAAACAATTGCAACGTCAGTAAACGATACAACTGATGCGGCTCTTGATACAACTTACGATACAACAGATTTCAAACCAGCAGTTATCAAACACAATGGTGTTACATACTTCTACAAAGAAGTGAAAGCTGGCGATAACGAGTCTGGTAAAGTTGTAGAAGGTACTACAGAAGTAACTTACGTTTACGAGCCAGCAGGTTCAGTAACAGTTAACTATGTAACTACTGACGGTACAGTAATCAAATCTCCAGTTAAGGACGAAGAGAACGCTGAACCAGGTAAGACATACACAACTGAAGATAACAAACCAAGTACTATCACTACTGAAGATGGTAAGACATACAAACTTGTTCCAAGCTTGACTACTGGTGAAGAAAATGGATCAGTAACTCCAGGCGAAGACAAGCAAGTGACTTATGTATATGAAGAAGTGAAGGGTAACGTTGTTGTTAACTACATCGACACTGAAGGTAATGTGATTGCTGCTCAAGTAGAAGATACAAGCTCAACTTCAACAGGTACATCTTACGATACAACAGATAACAAACCAACTACAATTACTACAGCTGACGGTTCTGTCTATGAACTTGTTCCAGTATTGACTCAAGGTAATGAAAATGGTTCTGTAGTAGAGGGTACAACTCAAGTAACTTACGTATACCGTAAAGTATCTAGTGCAGTTAAATCTCCTGTAACCAACCACGTTGATGAGAATGGTAAGTCTATTTCACCTCAAGAAGATGGCACTAAACCAAATACATCAATTCCAGGTTATGAGTTTACAGGTAAGACTACTGTTGACGAAGATGGCAATGTGACTCACGTTTACCGTAAAGTAACACCTAAAGGTACAGTTGTCGTGAACTATATCACTGAAGATGGTACAGTTATTTCTACTCCAGTAACAGATACACCATCATCAGATGTAGACACACCATACGACACAACAGATAACAAGCCAGGTACAATCACATTTAACGGTGAGGAATACGAACTTGTTCGAGTTGACGGTACTGAAAACGGTACAGTTGTTGAAGGTGAAACTGTAGTAACTTATGTATACCGTAAAGTAACACCTGCTAAGAAAGTTGTAACCAACCACGTTGACGAAGATGGAAATGTCATCAATCCACAAGAAGATGGCACAACACCAAATAAAGGTAACTCAATTCCAGGTTACGTATATGTGAAGACTACAACTGACAGCGATGGTAATACAACTCATATTTACCGTAAGATTCCAACAAATCCTACAAGTCCTGTAACTCCAAATCCAGGTCGTCCAGTACCACCTACACCAGGTAAACCAGTTACTCCGACTCCTGACAAGCCTGTTACTCCTGTAACTCCAGAGCCAGGTAAACCAGGAACTCCTGCTACTCCGGCTAAACCAGCAACTCCAGCTGCGGGTCAAGCTCAATTACCAAATACGGGTGAAGCTTCATCTTCAGCAACTGTTCTTGGTGCAGCAATGCTTGTGGCAGCTCTTGCACTTGTTGGAAAACGTCGTCGTAATAACGAAGACTAATCTATTCTCTTTCTTGTGTGTCCTCCAACTATACAAGCAAAGAATGAAAATAGAAATTGGAAAGGTTAGCTTTTCCAATAAGCTGTTCTACGCTAGTAGTAAGCAGGCTAAAAAAGAGAAGACCAAATTGGTCTTCTCACAGATTGAAGACAAAGTCGTTAGAATTGTATTTCTAACGGCTTTTTCATATGTAAATTAGTATAATTGAGATAGGAATGCTAGCTAATAAACAGAGGGAAAATCGCTATGTTACACAAAGAAAACTCAGACTACAATCGCGGTCAATTTAGTTTCTATAGTCTAGATGACCTTGTTCCTCAAAATCGTCTCCTTCGTCAAATAGAAGAAGCTATTGATTTTTCCTTTATTTATGACTTAGTCGCAGATAGCTATAGCGATGATACGGGTCGCCCCTAGTCTTGACCCTATTCTGCTCATTAAAATTCCAATCCTGCGTTGTCTCTTCGGTATTCGCTCCATGCGTCAACCATTAAGGAAATTGGAGTGAACACTGCCTATCGTTGGTTTCTTGGTCTTCTACTGGATGATAAGGTGCCTCATTTCACTACCTACGGAAAGAATTATGTCCGTCGTTTCCAAGATAGACAGGTTATTGAAGGCATTTTTACCCATATCTTAGGTCTCTGTGTCAATGCAGGATTCATAGATCCGACAGAAATTTTCATTGTACAATAACCCTTGGCTCTTCTGATAATGGAACGTAGACCTAGAATGTGCATCAAGCGTCGAATCCGCTTCCTGTTGTAGTTTGTTTCAAGCTTGCGATTGACAAATAGCATCATACGACGATAACCAAGAATGTCTGTCATGAATTGTTTTTCGATGAGAAGCTGAGCGATTTTCTGGTGAATGACGGTTGCAATTTGGTGGTTCTTCTTGACCAGAGAAGTTTCTGCGACAGCCATTTTTCCGTAATTTTTACAGCGGAAACGGTGCTTTCTCAAGCGGATAAGCAGAGGGTAACCAGCAGATTCTAAGTATGGAATTTTAGAGGCTTTCTGGAAATCGTATTTAGCCATTTGACCATGACAAGAGTGGCATTTAGGAGCTGAATAGTCCAAATGACCATGAAGCTCTCTGTGCGTTCCCATATCGTATTCATTAGTGATAATAATATTTTTGTCTTTCGTTCCAAGTAAGTTTGTGATACTATCCTCGCTTTATTATTTCTTGGCTCGGGGATAAACAATCACTTCCCTGACTGTTTATCTATTCCATATGATTCCTTTCTAATGATGGTTTAGTCTTTTTTCATTATAGGTCATATGGGACTTTTTGATACTCAAAAAGGCTCCATAATCTCTATAGGGGATTTACCCACTACAGTCTTATAGAGCCGTTTTTTGAGTTTTTCGGTGCTTCCAACCACAAGTTATTGATCCGGTCAATCATCGAGCGGATGAAGTGGCGTAACTGATTTTATTAGTTGCTAAAATATAACCATAGAAAAAGCCACAGCTCAGCTGTGACCTTATTTCTATCCTACAAATTCTGTAATTTCTTTTTCGATATTGGCGATTTTTTCTTCAGCCTCACCTAAGGTTGCGCCAACTGTTGCGATGTAGAATTTGATTTTTGGTTCGGTACCTGATGGGCGAACGGCAAACCAGCTATCGTCTGTCAAGGTGTACTTGAGCACATCTGACGGAGGTGTTGTCAGTTCAGTTGTCGTTCCGTCAAGAGCGACAGCCTTTTGCAGAGCGAAGTCCTCGAATAGAGCAATGTCTGTCTTGTTGAACTGCTCAGGAGCATGCTCACGGAACTTAGCCATGATAGCCTTGATTTGCTCGGCACCGTCTTTACCAGAAAGAGTAACAGAGATGGTTTTCTCAGCGAAGTAACCGTATTCCTTGAAGATTTCGTCGATACCATCTGCCAAGGTCATGCCGCGAGAGCGGTAGTAGGCAGCAATCTCTGCGACCATCAGAACGGCTTGAATGGCATCCTTATCGCGCACGAATGGCTTAATCAAGTAACCAAAGCTTTCTTCAAAACCAAACATGTAAGTATGGTTGTGTTTTTCTTCAAATTCTTGGATTTTCTCAGCGATGAATTTGAAACCTGTCAAGACGTTGAACATGGTTGCGCCGTAGCTTTCAGCTATCTTAGTTACCAGTTCAGTTGACACAATCGATTTAGCAAGGGCAGCGTTTGCTGGGAGGGTACCTGCTTGTTTATGCGCTTCAAGGACATACTTAGCAATGATAGCACCGATTTGGTTACCAGACAGGTTCCAGTATGAACCGTCTGCTTGACGGACTTCGACACCGACACGGTCAGCATCTGGGTCTGTTGCCAGCAATACATCAGCACCAACTTCGCGGCCAAGTTCTTCGGCAAGTGCAAAGGCAGCCTGGCTTTCTGGGTTTGGAGAGGCAACTGTTGAGAAGTCTGGGTCAGCTGTTGCTTGGCTTTCAACAACTGCTACAGATTCAAAACCAGCTTCAGCCAAGGCACGACGAGCCAACATCTCACCAGTACCGTGAAGTGGGGTATAGACAATCTTCATGTCCTTACCATGCTCAGCAATCAAGTCTTTGTTGATATTGATAGACTTTAGCTCATCCAGGTAGAGGCGGTCTGTCTCTTCACCGAGAACCGTAATCAGACCGTTAGCCTTGCTTTCTTCCAAGTCAGCCAATGCCACTGCAAATGGATTGTCAATAGCACGGATGTAGTCCGTCAAAGCAGACGCATCTGCTGGTGGCATTTGTCCACCATCTTCGCCGTAAACCTTGTAACCATTGAATTCTTTAGGGTTGTGGCTGGCAGTCACCATGATACCTGCAACGGCATTGTAGTGGCGGACAGCAAAGGACAATTCTGGTGTTGGGCGTAGGCTTTCAAAGACGTAAGACTTGATGCCATGGGCTGCCAAGACCTGTGCGGATTCAAAGGCAAATTCTGGAGAGAAGTGGCGAGTGTCGTAAGCAATCGCTACCCCACGTTTTTTAGCTTCTTCACCTTTAGACTCGACCAATTTTGCCAAACCTTCGGTTGCTTGACGCACCACGTAGATATTGATGCGGTTGGTACCAGCACCGATATAGCCACGCATACCTGCTGTACCAAATTCAAGATTTGTATAAAAGGCATCTTCTTTGGTTTTTTCATCCATGGCCAATAAATCCTGACGAAGGTAGTCAGGCAGGTCAGCAACATCTAGCCAGGTTTGATAGGTTTCTTGATAAGACATAGGATATCTCCTTAAAAAAAATTTTTCTATTAAACGCTTTCATTATACCATTTTCAAAAAAAAAAATCATGCTTTCACATGATTTTCTGAGATTTATTTTACAACTTTCTGCAAAATCGGAACAATGGCTACGGTCAATAGGGCTGAGACAATCAATTCCGTGATGGAGTTGATAGAAACGATGCCTGCTAGGACCAGTTTAATGTCGCCCTTGTAGACAGAGCCAAAGAAAATGAAAATACCGGACAGGACAAAAATGGTATTGGTCAGGGTACCAGTCAGACCCGCCAGAGCCAGCCCAGGCTTATTGCTCAGCCATTTGTAGATATAATAAGGCGTGACCCCAATCAAAATTCGTGGGACAAGGGCAATCAGAATAGAGTAGAAGTTTCCGTTTTCCACCAAGGGGCTAAAGACATAGCTCATAGGCGATAAGATAATGGAATTTCGGATAATGGACATGACGCCCATGAAGCCGCCTAGCTTGGCTCCCAGCTTTGGTCCGTAGAGGATGCTAGCAATGATGACAGGGATGTGGGTAATGGTTGGCTTGACAGGAAGTACGAAGCTGGCAAAAATAGCCTGACTGATGACCTCGATAATGATCATAATGGCGATAAAAATGGCTGTCATGGCCACCTGATTGGACTGTTTATTTCTCACTTAAAATTCTACTCACTTTCTCTATGATGATGTCAACCTCAGCCAGGGCCCCAGTTCCAAAATCACCGCAGGCAAGCAGGGCCTCCCGAGGCTTGATTTCTTCATAGCCATAGCTTGTCAAGTTCTTCAGATTGTGTTGTGTGGCTGGGTGGAGGTACATATTGGTATTCATGGCAGGAGCGACCAATTTTGGCACCCCGATAGGGATGGCCAGAGCCGTCGCCGTCACCATATTGTCTGCCATACCGTTTGCCAGCTTGGCGATAGTATTGACCGAGGCAGGAGCCACCAGGAAAAGGTCCGTTTCCTTGGCAATATCGATATGCTTGATAGAGGCAGGATTTTCCTCCAGCATGAGGTCGGTATGGACCAGATTTTTGGACAGGGCTTGAAGGGTCAAGGGCGTGATAAAGTCCATAGCAGAGCGGCTCATGAGGACTGTCACAGAGTGACCGAGTTTTGTCAGCTGGCTGGTGATGTCAGCAGCCTTGTAGGCGGAAATTGACCCTGTCACCGCAAGTGTAATTCTTGCCATAGTCTTACCCCTTTTCTACGGTATTTAAAATGAGTTGGGCGATGTCCTGCTTGGTATCCGCAGGAATAGCCTCGGTCTGAGACACCAGGTAGCCCAGATGTTTGTCGGCAGTAATGTCCACTAGGTCGTTGGCCAGGATGTAGTCTGCCTTGTTACGCTGGATGCTATCTCGTGCCACGGCAAATAGTTCTTTCTTGGGCACGTCGACCAGTAACTTAAAGCCAATCAACTGGATGCCTGGATTCCATTGTTTGACATGGGAGATAACTTTGGGTGTTTTTTTCAAGAAGAGCACCTGGTAGTCAGCCTTGGATGAAATCTTGGTTTCCGTATTTTTCTTCTCCAGCAGGCTGGTGATGTCCTCTGTTTCCCTAACCTCGTCCAAGTCAGTCATATAGACCGGTGTGTAGTCGGAAACGGCCATGCTGTGGATGAGGACTTGGTGGGTCTTGACAAGAGGTTCAAGAGTTTCTTTCAGGCTCTCTACATTGGTGATTTCTACAATTGTCAGATGAGGATGAGATGTTGGCTTGACAGCTTGCTTGGTTGTCACCAAAGTTACCTCGTGCCCTCTTGCCAGAGCCTGTTCGGCAATGATTTTTCCTAAGGTACCTGTTGCGTGGTTGGTGATAGCCCTGACCTGGTCAATAACCTCACTGGTTCCACCTGATGTAATGATGATTTTCATGTCCATATTGTACTAAATTTTCCATTTTTCGTAAAGTTTTCGCGACCAATAGACTATTACTAAAATGGAATCAAACTATAACTGTTATTGAATGATAGTCCGCCACAAAATCCGAATACTCTTACTATTTTTCATAAAAATGTTTCCGATTTTCCAAGGGGATGTGATATACTGGAAAAAAATATTTCGCTAAGGGGAGCCAGCATGAAAACAGACATTGAAATTGCACAGAGTGTTTCACTCAAGCCGATTACAGAGATTGTTGAGCAGGTCGGAATTGGATTTGATGACCTCGAATTATACGGAAAATACAAGGCTAAATTGTCTTTTGATAAAATCAATGCAGTCAAGGACAATGAGCTTGGCAAGTTAATTTTGGTAACAGCCATCAACCCAACTCCAGCTGGAGAAGGCAAGTCCACTGTGACTATTGGATTGGCAGATGCTCTGGCAAAAATTGGCAAGAAAACCATGATTGCCTTGCGGGAGCCATCGCTTGGACCTGTAATGGGTGTCAAGGGCGGAGCTGCTGGTGGTGGCTATGCGCAGGTTCTACCGATGGAAGATATCAATTTGCATTTCACAGGGGATATGCACGCCATTACAACAGCTAACAATGCCCTGTCTGCTCTGATTGATAATCATTTGCATCAAGGAAACGAGTTGGGCTTGGATCCGCGCCGGATTATTTGGAAACGGGTGGTAGACCTAAATGATCGCGCCCTTCGTAAGGTCACAGTTGGTCTGGGTGGACCGCTGAACGGTGTACCGCGTGAAGATGGCTTTGATATTACGGTTGCCTCTGAAATTATGGCCATTCTCTGCTTGGCGACGGACCTAGACGACCTCAAAGAACGCTTGGCAAGCATTGTCATTGGTTATCGCTATGACCGTACACCTGTTTTTGTTCGGGATTTGCAGGTGGAAGGAGCGCTGACTCTCATTCTCAAAGATGCGATTAAACCAAATTTGGTTCAAACCATTTATGGTACGCCCGCTTTGGTTCATGGTGGTCCCTTTGCCAATATTGCCCATGGTTGTAACTCAGTCCTTGCGACTACGACGGCTCTACGTTTGGCAGATTATACGGTCACAGAGGCTGGTTTTGGAGCAGATTTGGGTGCAGAGAAATTCTTGGATATTAAGACACCGAATTTGCCAAAATCGCCTGATGCCGTGGTGATTGTTGCCACGCTGAGAGCTCTGAAGATGCACGGTGGTGTCGCAAAATCAGACCTTGCGACTGAGAATGTTGAGGCTGTTAAAGCTGGCTTTGCCAATCTCAAGCGCCATGTCGAAAATATCCAGAAATACGGTATTCCAGCTGTCGTTGCCATCAATGAATTTGTATCTGATACAGCTGACGAAATCGCTGCACTCAAAGAACTGTGTGGTCAAATCGGTGTTCCTGTCGAACTTGCCAGTGTCTGGGCAGACGGTGCGGCCGGTGGAGTTGCTTTGGCTGAAACGGTAGTCGCAACCATTGAAAAACAGCAGGCCAACTACCAAGCCATTTATCAGTCTGACGATGATTTGGCAACCAAGGTCAGTAAGATTGTGACGCAGATTTACGGTGGAACGGGTGTCGTTTTTGAAAAGAAAGCCCGCAATCAATTGGCCGAATTTGCCAAGAATGGCTGGGATAAATTGCCTGTTTGTATGGCCAAGACCCAGTACAGTTTTTCAGATGATCCATTTGCGCTGGGGGCACCGACTGATTTCGATATTACTGTCCGTGAATTTGTACCAAAATTAGGTGCTGGCTTTATCGTGGCTTTGACCGGTGATGTCATGACCATGCCTGGTTTGCCAAAAGCACCTGCGGCTCTCAACATGGACGTGGCAGCAGATGGTTCAGCCCTGGGCTTGTTTTAGAAATGAGTTTATGATTAGAACCAGCCTAATTGAATAAAAATACAAAAAAGTCTCGCTATGAGACTTTTTGAGTTTGTAGACAAAATCTCTTTTCAGACTTTCCTGAGGTGATGTCGGAAGGTAGTAAACTTTCTTGTGTCTGGGTTTACTCCTCAAACAGTCCCCCAGACTGTTTGAGCTACTTACGGAATTCTATACCTAGTATTTGAGCCTAAGGTCTCAAATACTCCGAATGCCTGAAACGACAACGTTTCAGGCATTTTCATCACAGCGGAAAGTCCTGGCTTAGGGCTCGCTCCGCTCGCAAAATAAACTAAATTTTTGTTTTTTCTTAGTAGTGCTACTCAGTTTATTTATCCAGAATTTAGTTTGTCTGCACTATGAAAAAGTCTCGCTGTGAGACTTTTTTTAGATGCTGTCTAGCCTGTATAGTCCTTGCTTGCTTAGTTTGTAAACCTGATGACAGACCTCCTTCAAAAATCGTCGATCGTGCGAGACGCAGATAAGTGTCCCCTGATAATCCGAGAATAATTCACGAATGTAGGGCTGTGAAATGGGTGAAAAATTGCGACTGGGCTCGTCTAGTAGTAAAACATTGGCCTTGTCCAATACCATTTTTAAGAGCAGCAATTTTGCTTGTTGCCCACCTGATAAATCGGAAATAGCATGGTGAACCTCTTCGCGGGTGAATTGGAGACTGGCCAGGTAGGTGAGAGCAGCCTCTTGTTCCTCTTTGTCCTTTTCTCCTGCTAAAAATGCGAGAGGAGTTTTGCTTAATGGCAATAAATCTGCGTAGTGCTGAGGCATGTAGCCCAGCTGTAGGTCAGACCTGGTTTGCAGATGCTGATAGAGGAACTTTATGAGGCTGGATTTTCCGATACCATTAGCTCCGATAATGCCGACTTTCTCACCGGCTTTGACCTTCATGAAGAGATTTTTAACCAAAAGGCGCTCATGGCACCACAGTTCTTCCCCCTGTACGTCGATAATCTGTTTGTGCGCTGGCAACGGCTGAATGTCAGAAAAGAACAGGTGAATGGCATCTTCATGGTAGGGCATTTTGGTCATGCTTTCTGCCTGTTTTTCATAGCGCTTTTCCCTAGCTAAAACAGATTTCATCTTTTTGGCTACTAGCCGTCCAGCTGTTGCATCATGGGTATTGAGCAAGGTATTCCGGACCTGAGATTTTTGGCGACGGTGTTTTTCCATGGCTTTTTCAAATTCCTTGCGGTCGTTTTGCGCTTGCTGGACCTGTTTATAGTAGGCTGCCTCGCGCTGGTCACGGTAGGCTTGATAATCTATGGTCTGAACGCTTGTTTTAGCCAGCATTTTTTTCTTTACAGATTGTAAATGCACAATTTTTGAGGCAGTTTTGGCAAGAAAATCCTCATCGTGTGAGACGTAGACAATCGTTTTGGAGCTAGTGGCAATATAGTTTTCTAACCATGAGAGCGTATCTAGGTCTAGGTCGTTTGACGGTTCGTCTAGAAAAATAATATCAGAATGCTTAGCGAGCGATTTGATGAGTTGGATTTTGAGTTTTTCTCCACCGGACAGGCTAGAAATCAATTGGTCACTGCTCAATCGGTCACTGTCAAAAGCCAGTTGGTCGGCGTAGCGATAGAGCAGTCCGAAATCAATATCCAGATCTACTTGAGAAAATAAGTAGTCATTGAGTGTCAGCTCTGCCATTTCCAAAGGAAGAGACTGTGGGATGTAGATCGGTGCGGTGAAGTGGCGCTGAATCGTGCCACTTATCAGGAGATAGTCTGCTACCATGTCTGGATTGAGCAAGGTCTTGAGAAGGCTGGACTTGCCATTGCCTTCTTCACCAATGATCGCCACCTTATCGCCACTATTGATGGTGAGGGTGAGGTTGGCTACGAGTGGACGCAGGTCTTTTTGGTGGTGGATCGAGAGATTTTGTGTTGTGATGAGCATAAGGCCTCCTTGTATGAGAAAAAAACACACTACTTACTCAGTAGCGTGCCTGCTCAAAAAAGACCTATTTTGGGAATAGGAGAACAGGAAAAATAGACACAGGCAAGCTACCTCTAAGTATAAACTTAATAGAGATTACTTGTCTGTGTCCATGGTCCTTTACCTCGTATTCTTTTGATAGTATTACTATATCTGATTGGGAATAATTTGTCAAGCCATATCATCATTTTCGAATATGGTTTGGTCAGTTTTTCCGTTGACAATGTTAGCAATGGTCTGGGCAACCTTTTCCACGGCAATTGGTCGACCGGCCCAAGCTGGACTTGCAGGATCCATTTTTTCCAGAATAGCCTGGGCTCTTTCACTTGTCCCTGCCTTGCCTGGACCGTACATCATGCTAGGACGGACGATGCTCGTTTTGAAGGATTGCGCCAAGAGATAATCCTCCGCCTCTTTTTTAGCCTTGCGGTAGCCATCTGGCGTCGCAAGCCCTTCGAGGTGGGTGGATACGTAAATGTAGTGGTGGTCACTTTTATCTGCCATAACATCCGCAATCACCTTGGCAGCACCGAGAATGACCTTATCATAGGTTAAGCCTTTTTCGGACTCTTCTTTGACCATGCCGACCAAGTTAATGACAACAGTATGGTCATTAAGCAATTCCTTCCACTTATCTGCTTGATAGAGGTCGGCCTCTACCCAGTTGACGTCTGGACGGAATTTTTTGCTATTTTCGGGATCAAATGACCGTGTAATAGCAGTTAGCTGATGACCGCTCGCAATCAATTTTTCCATCACTTCTTGACCTAAAAAGCCACTTGCTCCGAATAAAAGTACATTTGACATAAGAATTTCTCCTTTTAATATCACTATGTAGTAATTATATACCTATTTTGAGCATTTGTCACATATAATACAGCCTTATGCTATAATGAAAGGGAAAAAGGAGAAATCACAATGCCAATAAGGAATATAAGACAAGCAGAGCAACTAGAAATTGATGCTACCGTACGCCTTCGTGCCTATGATGGTCAATATGAGCTTGCTTTTGACTGGCATCAAAATAAGGAGCTAGTCTGGTTGGTTGACGGTGTGAAAGAAGTCTACAGCTTGGAAAAATTAGCTAGGATGTACAGTTTTTTATCGGAAAATGGCGAGTGCTACTGGATAGAAATTCGGGAAAAGTGTGGTTGGAGACCGATTGGAGACGTGACCCTGCTGGCAGATGACTTTGCGATTTCCATCGGCGATAGCCGTTACTGGGCAAGGGGCATTGGTGGCAAGGTCTTAAAACGGATGATAGAACGTGCGAAAGAGCTAGGCTTCACAGAAATTCGAGTAGGAGAAATTTATGATTGGAATATTGGTTCCCAGCGTCTGTTTGAGAAGATGGGATTTAGCAGGCTCGAAAAAACAGAGAAGGGCTGGTCTTACAAGGTGACAGTATAATGATGATTAATAGTCCCGGTGCTGGGAAATCGACCTTTTCACTCTACTTTCCTTGTATCGGGGCAAGATGGGCTTTATATTACATCCAGAAAAGACGCTAATAATAATTTGAAGAAACTCAAAAAACCTTGACAAAGCAAGGTTTTTTCTAATCTTTATACGTTCAGGACCTTATCCAGGAAGTCTTTGAGACGTGGGTGTTGTGGGTTGTCGAAGATTTGTTCGGGTGTGCCGTCTTCAAGGAATTCACCGCCGTCTGTAAAGATGACGCGGTTAGCAACCTTGCGGGCAAAGCCCATCTCGTGCGTAACAATCAACATGGTCATGCCTTGCTCAGCTAGGTCTTTCATAACGTTGAGTACGTCGCCGACCATTTCTGGGTCAAGGGCAGACGTTGGTTCATCAAAGAGCATGATGTCTGGGTTCATAGCCAGCGCGCGGGCAATAGCTACACGCTGTTTCTGACCACCGGACAGGCTATCTGGCATAGCGTCACGCTTGTCTGCTAGACCGACTTTTTCCAGTAATTCCATGCCGACTTTCTCAGCTTCAGCCTTATTCAATTTTTTATGTTCGATAGGAGCAAAGGTGATATTTTCTAAGACGGACATGTGTGGGAAGAGGTTGAAGTGCTGGAATACCATTCCGACATTTTCACGGAAGGCATCAACATCTGTTTTAGGGTCAGTCAGATTGTAACCATCTACCATAACATGACCACTTGTGATGGATTCCAGGAGGTTGAGTGTACGAAGGAAGGTTGATTTACCAGATCCAGAAGGACCGATAATGCAGACAACATCCCCCTCGTAGAATTTTGCAGAGACGCCTTTCAAGACCTCGTTTTTCCCGTAAGACTTGTGCAGGTCTTCAACATTGATTTTTAATAAAGCCATTATTTGCCTCCTTTTTCAAGTTTACGTGCCAAGCGAGTCAAGAGGGTGATAACCACCAAGTAGATGATAGCAAGGATTGCATACATACGGAAGGATTGGTAGTTACGGGCAATGATAATCTTACCAGCTTGGAAGAGTTCGACAAGACCAATCGCAGAGATGATGGTCGTATCTTTCAATGTAATAACAAATTGGTTGATGAAGTTTGGCAGCATGATTTTACCGGCCTGTGGTAGGATAATCTTGCGCATGGTTGTCCCGTAGGAAATACCCAAACTGCGTGATGCCTCCATTTGTCCCGCAGGAACGGCTTGAATACCACCGCGGACAATTTCTGCGATATAGGCACCGGAGTTAAGCGATAGGGCAATGGTACCGGCTACGAAGTCGTTGATTGGTGATTGTTGACCAGTCATGGATTCAATCAAGTTTGGAATACCCCAGAAGATGAAGGCTGCAACAATCATCAACGGAATACCACGAACCACATCAACGAAGACGGATGAGATAACACGAAGGGCCTTGATTGGGCTCACCGCAAACATACCAAAGATAATACCGATGACGATAGCAATGGCAAACGACAAGAGAGCCAAACCAACAGTAATACCAAGACCAGACAGGAGCTGACCGTAGTTGTTTTTCAAGAGACCAAAAATGGTGGTTTCATCAACTGTTTCAGTGGCTAAGCTTGGTGTTGTCTCTTCTTTGGTATTGAAGTATTTGTTGAAAATCTCATCGTATTTGCCTGATTCTACCAATGCAGCCAAGCCATTGTTGAACATTTCAATCAGTTCAGGATTGCTGCCTTTTTTCACAGCAAATCCGTATTCACCAGATTTTTCACCTGGGATTGGAGTAGCGAAGTCACGACCTTGTTGGATAGCGTAGAGGAGGACCGCTTCATCATCCATGAGGGCGTCAATTGAGCCAGAGTTGAGACTGTCGTACATGCCAGAAGCCTCGTCGAAGGCCTTCAAAGTATAACCGTACTTGTCTTTGTTGCTTTCCAAGAAAGTGTAAGACGCTGTACCGTTTTTGGCACCGACTGTCTTGCCTTTGAGATCTTCATAGGATGCAATGTCACTGCCGTTTTTAACAGCCAGTAGGATATTTGACGAGTAGTAGGCATCTGAGAAATCAAAGATTTCCTTACGAGCGTCAGTAATCGACATACCAGCGATAACGGCATCTGCTTGACCAGCTTGGACAGCGTTAAGGGCTGCATCGAAACCAGGATTTTGGATAGTGATGGTGATTCCTTGTTGCTCCGCAATGGCCTTGATCAATTCCATGTCAATGCCGACGTACTTACCAGACTCGTCCTGGTATTCAAATGGGGCAAATGATGAATCTGAAACGATCGTGTAGCTTGACTTGATAGGGTTTGCTTTTTTAGTAGCATCACCAGATAATTTCAAGCGAGATGAGTAGTTCTGCGTATCAGCAGAGGCGGTAGCTGCACCAAACCATTTATTCATGATTTTTTCGTAGGTACCGTCTTCTTTCATAGCTGCAAGAGCCTTATTGAAATCATCAACGAGGTACTCATATTGGCTTCCTTTTTTAACAGAGAAACCAAATGATCCAATTGGTTCGCCAGGGATGTCCAAGCTCAGGTCTTGCCCTTGTTGGATAGCGTATTGGATAACCGCCTCATCGTCCATAGCAGCGTCAATAGCGCCAGTGGAAAGACTGTTGTACATTGTGTCCCCTGTGTCGAAGGTTTTGATAGTAAAACCGTACTTGTCCTTGTTTTCTTCGAGGAAGGTTTGAGAAGCAGTACCGTTTTTAACACCAACTGTCTTGCCTTTGAGGTCTTCATAGGAAGAAATCTTGTTAGACTTGGTTGTTGCAATGATAATCTTCGTATCAAAGTAGGGGTCTGAGAAGGTAAAGACCTTTTTGCGGGCTTCGGTAATGGTCGTACCAGCCATGAGGGCATCGGCCGAACCAGACTGGACCGCATTGACAGCAGCATCAAATCCTGGGAAGGATTGATTCATTTTCCAATTTGAACGTTTTGCAACTTCGTTGATAATATCAACATCTAATCCTTTATAAGTTTGGTCAGAATCTTTAAATTCAAATGGTGCATAGGCATTGTCAAAGACGATATCGATCGTATCATCTGCCTGGACACCTGTAAAAATAAAGAAGACCGGCAAAATGCTTGCCAATAGCATGAATAATTTTTTCTTCATTTATATACTCCTTCTATTATAAAATAACTTTCCCATTGTATCATATTATGAAAATTAATGCAAAATCGAGGTTTTTATAATGTTAGAATTTCTGACATACAGAGTCAGTGAATTGTGAGAAAATTTAATATTTTAGGACAATTGATTTTGAGTAAGTTCAAGCGGACTTGTGGTAAAATAGAATAGTGAAAGGAATGGGTATGATTGTTCGTTATAGCAGATGGAAATCTTTGTTGGCCTTGGGTCTGAGTTTGTTTTTTGGCTTGCCATTGTCTTATCTAACGGTTGATTTATTTATCAGTTTATGGGGAGAAGATGTAGCGACAGTGATCTTCGGTGGGATTTTATTTTTACTGATCTTTGGCATTCCAACCTTGGCTTCACATCTGGTTATTATCGTTTCTATACAGCGCCTCTTTTTTGGATTAAAAGCATTTGAACTGACAGAGAAGCACTTTGTTCTCTATCGGGGAATATTTCGAAGAAAAGCTGTGTCCATTCCTATAAACGAAATTGAGTTTATCTGCCTAGAAGAACAGACACTAGGAGCAGGCTTGAGCCGTCTTTTTGGAAATGTTTCTGAAAAAACAGTAGTATCTGTAGGGAAGACAATCGCATTTGCGACTGGGGATAAAACGAGTGCAAGGGCCAGTTTGTCGGACACCTACACGCACTTATTGATATTATTTCATGACAGTGAGCGAGCTGTCTTTTATGCTAAACAATATGGAATTAAGATAAAGAATTTATTGAAATATACGGCGGCAACTTCGATTCTTGATGTTGAACCCGGCCCAATTGAGCATTTTTCCGAAGAGATGTTGCAAGATTTACTAGAAGAAAGAAAACTGAGCAAATGATTAATCGAAATACTGAAAACCAATTTAAACTAGTGTCCAAATATTCACCGTCTGGTGACCAGCCCCAGGCCATTGAAACCTTGGTGGATAATATCGAAGGGGGCGAAAAAACTCAGATTCTCATGGGGGCGACTGGTACGGGTAAGACCTACACCATGAGCCAGGTCATTTCCCGTGTCAATAAGCCCACTCTGGTTATCGCCCATAACAAGACCCTAGCTGGTCAGCTCTACAGTGAGTTCAAGGAATTCTTCCCAGAAAATGCGGTAGAATACTTCGTGTCTTACTACGATTACTATCAACCAGAGGCTTACGTGCCTTCATCAGATACCTATATTGAAAAAGATAGCTCGGTCAATGATGAAATTGACAAGCTTCGTCACTCAGCGACCTCGGCTCTTCTTGAACGCAACGATGTCATCGTTGTTGCCTCCGTTTCCTGTATCTACGGTCTCGGATCGCCCAAGGAGTATTCGGATAGCGTAGTCAGCCTGCGTCCGGGTCAAGAGATTTCGCGCGATGAGTTGCTCAATAGTCTGGTAGATATTCAGTTTGAGCGCAACGACATCGACTTCCAACGGGGGCGTTTCCGTGTCCGTGGCGATGTGGTGGAGATTTTCCCGGCTTCTCGAGATGAACACGCCTTCCGTGTGGAGTTTTTCGGTGATGAAATCGACCGCATTCGTGAGATTGAAAGTCTGACTGGCAAGGTATTAGGCGATGTTGACCATTTGGCGATTTTTCCCGCTACTCACTTCGTGACCAACGACGACCACATGGAAACGGCTATTGCCAAAATCCAGGCGGAACTGGAGGAGCAGCTCAAGGTCTTTGAGGCTGAGGGCAAGCTCTTAGAAGCTCAGCGATTGAAACAGAGAACCGAGTATGATATTGAAATGCTACGGGAAATGGGCTACACCAACGGAGTTGAGAACTATTCACGACACATGGACGGGCGAAGCGAGGGCGAGCCCCCATACACCCTGCTGGACTTTTTCCCTGAAGATTATCTCATCATGATTGACGAGAGCCACATGACTATGGGGCAGATTAAGGGGATGTACAACGGTGACCGCTCACGGAAAGAGATGTTGGTCAACTATGGTTTCCGTCTCCCGAGTGCACTAGACAATCGTCCGCTGCGCAGGGAAGAATTTGAGAGTCATGTTCATCAGATTGTCTATGTCTCAGCGACGCCGGGTGACTATGAGATGGAGCAGACAGAGACCGTTGTCGAACAGATTATCCGGCCGACCGGGCTCTTGGACCCTGAAGTTGAGGTTCGTCCAACCATGGGGCAGATGGATGACCTCTTGGGCGAAATCCATGCGCGTGTTGACAAAGGCGAGAGGACCTTTATCACTACCCTGACCAAGAAAATGGCAGAGGACTTGACCGACTACCTGAAAGAAATGGGCGTTAAGGTCAAGTATATGCACTCGGACATTAAGACTTTGGAGCGTACGGAGATTATCCGTGATCTTCGCTTGGGCGTCTTTGATGTCTTGATAGGGATTAACCTCTTGCGTGAAGGGATTGACGTGCCAGAAGTCAGTCTGGTTGCTATTCTAGATGCTGACAAGGAAGGTTTCCTCCGTAATGAACGAGGGCTCATCCAGACAATCGGTCGGGCAGCTCGTAACTCTGAGGGCCATGTGATTATGTATGCGGACAAGGTCACCGAGTCCATGCGGAAGGCTATGGACGAAACCGCCCGCCGTCGTCAAATCCAGATGGCTTATAATGAAGAACATGGCATCATTCCACAGACCATTAAGAAAGAGATCCGTGACCTGATTAGTGTAACTAAGGCCATTGCCAAGGAGACGGAAGAAGTAGTTGACTTTGACAGTCTCAACCGTGACGAACGTAAGGCCATGATTAAGAAGCTGGAGGCTCAGATGCAGGAAGCAGCAGAAGTGCTTGACTTTGAACTGGCAGCCCAGATTCGGGATATGGTCATTGAACTCAAGAACAAGTAGAAAAGTAATAGAAAATCAGATCAAGGGGTATCGATTAGATACTCTTTTTTCTATATTTTTACAGGAAGTAGTGTCTACAAGTTCATGCTGAAAAATTCTTTCGATTTTTGATTCAAATTAGTCTTTGCTTTGGCCTTCTCCAGATATAAGAGTCTGACTTGCTTTCAGTAAGTTTTTAAGATGAATGTAGGGGGAAACAGATTTGTTTCGTAAGCAACGATTTAGTATTCGTAAATTTTCAGTAGGAGCCGCATCAGTCTGTGTGAGTCTATTTTTAGGTGGTCAGATTGTTAACGCCGATAGTTTGCCAACTGAAAATCCAGCAACAGTTGCGGTGAGCAACCAGGATGTGCAGGCTGAGGTGGTAGCACCTGCGGTAACAGAAAATCAAGAACCGGCTATATCAGTAGAAGTTTCTGTTGAAACTGAGACAGAACCGGTAATTGAAGTGCCAGCACCAGCGGAAATTCCTGTAGAACAGCCACTTGTGGTTGAGGAAGTACCAGGAGAATCAGATCCTGAGCTAATTCTTTATCACAATCAATATAATACCATGTCTACCTTGCCAGGTACTGAGTATGCAACAGCTAAGTTCCCATTAGATCCTAATGAAAAACTGTTTGAAGAGGATATTCCCTATGTTGAGCCAGTAACTGCAGGCGACGGAGCAATATTATAGAGTTGCAAGATGATACTCCTGAACAAAAGATGTTTGATGCGACGACAGGTCACTATACAGCACAGTTCAGCGTTGACTTGACAAAAGAAAAGCCAAGTGACTAGATTGTTATCGATCAATCAACGTTATGGGCAAATGGTTACGGGGATATTCTGACAAATACGACGGTAAGAAATTTGACCATTTCTGACCTTGGTTCACTGATGGTTGGTACAACGCGTTACGCTCGTACTAGTGCCTATTCTCGTGCGTAAAATCCACAAATGGCTGTATTCAATAGAAACGACTAAGGTTGGTTTGACCAGCAAAAATTGGCCATGCAGGAATTGGTGACCATGTCTAACCGAGCGTCCGTCTTGGGAGCGATTAGCCCGAGTGACCGCTACACTTTTGGCACGGTTATCCCGGCCTGTATGTATGCGGAAGCCAAGGCTATCATGCTCAGAAGTGAGGCAATTTACGCAAAAATCGGTAGTACAACTGCCTCTGATGCAACTTTAAATCGCGTCAAAGATCTCTTTGCTAGTTTGACAAACCGCTATAATGTCTACATGAACCGTAGCGATTTGGTCACTAAGGAAGATTTGATCAAGATTTATGGCAACTTCACAGTTAAAAATAGTGCTATTGACAATTTCTATAATTTCTACCAGACCATGCCAGACGCCGCCAAATCACAATACGGTCTTATCAAAATTTATGACGACCCCTATGGCTTTGGTGGAAATACCCTTGGATATGATGCTACTATCAATATGAATAATGCCGGTTTCAAAGGTGGTGTTATCGATGTGGAGAAAGGTCAATTTACCTGGGAAACCTATGTCATGGCTCACGAGCTCGGTCACGTTGTAGATGCTTATTCGGAAGAGACGGTACAGATCAATAATTTTTCAAGTGAGCAAGCATTCCAACCGATGGAACTCCAGTCATTGTTGCACCAGAAGAGAAAGTCATTACCAAGGTACACAGCCGGTAGTTGAGACAGTGATGATCGAGTATGGTACTCGCTATGAGTCAGATTCTACTAAACCTGTGGGCTACTATAGTGAGACTGGTGGTGTTGACGGCAGTGAGACGACAACCACAACTTATAAAATTGACGCAGTCACTGGCGAAGTAACAGCGACAAGTACAACTACAATTATCGAACCAATTGCCAAAGTTATCATTATCGGCAGTCAACCGGCGCCAGTCGAAGAGACCCCAGTTGATGAACCAGCAGTTGTCACCCCAGAAGACGAACCACAGGTAGAAGCTCCGGTTGAGGAACCTCAGGTAGATACGCCAGTTGACGAACCAGCCGTTATAACACCAGCCGACGAGCCAGTTGTTGTAGCTCCAGTCGACGAACCGCAGGTTGAAACACTGGTTGAGGATTCAATTATCACAGCAAAAGGCGACAGCGTTACACATGAATTACCAGAGCTTGACATTACAGCCATTCTAAGTCAGGGTCACATTTTACCTACTGAAATCTTGCAAGAAACAACAGTTACTCCAACAATTTCGCATCTAGTTGGTGGTGGTGCTGCAGCTGGCGGTTCAGCAGAGGAAACCAGCATCTCATCCCAAGGAACTGGTAACACTGAACAATCTGTTAGCAATCAATCCTCAGGACAAACTGCTAAAACATTGCCGAATACTGGACAAGTAGATGCTTTGACATCTCTTGGACTTGTAGTGGGAATGCTTGGATTTGGTTTAGTGAAAAGAAAAAAAGCTGAACTCGGCTAAAATATATATTTATTATGATGGGAAGTTGACCTTGTGTCAGCTTCTTTTTGGTTTTCTGCTCCTCGATTTATTATCAGTGTAGAAGGTTGAATAAAGCTAAGCCTTGTCTTCTTGGATTTTTCATGTTTCCGCTATATTTTTTCTTTTAAATCAACTATAATAGAATCATGAAAGTTTTACTCTATTTGGAAGGCAAGACAGTTCTGGAAAAATCAGGGATTGGTCGGGCCCTCCACCATCAAATGGAAGCCCTGGACATGGCTGGAATTCCCTATACGACGGACCTTTTAGGGGATTATGATGTCATTCATATCAATACCTATGGGCCACGTTCCTGGTTGCTTTTGCACGCTGCCAAACGTCATGGAAAGAAGGTCATCTTGCACGGGCATTCGACCAAGGAAGATTTTCAAAATTCCTTTATCGGATCCAATCGCCTGGCGCCATTTGTGGGAAAATATCTGGCCAGCATGTACCGAAAAGCAGATTTTATCATTACCCCGTCAGAGTATTCTAAGCAGCTCATCCAATCCTATGGGGTGACAACTCCAATCGTTGCCGTGTCCAATGGGATTGATTTGAACAAGTACAAGAAAGATGCTCGCAAAGAGGCTGTTTTTCGGGATTATTTCGGTATTAAAGAGGGACAACCAGTCGTGGTCTGTGCCGGGCTTTATTTCCGCCGCAAGGGCATAGAGGATTTTGTCAAGGTGGCTGAAAAGCTTCCCCATGTGCGCTTCATTTGGCTGGGCTCTATCAATAAATGGATGATTCCATCCTATATCCGGAAAATTGTAGAAGGAGCTCATCCGCCTAATGTCGAGTTTCCTGGTTACTTCAAGGGTGCTGTTTTTCAGGGGGCAATGAGCGGAGCGGATGCCTTTTTCTTCCCATCCTATGAAGAGACGGAAGGGATTGTCGTCTTGGAAGCTCTAGCCAGCCACCAACATGTTGTGCTGAGAGATATTCCAGTTTATGAAGGCTGGATTGATGAAACAAGTGCTGAATTGGGCAAGACTGTCGATGATTTTGTCCAATCCATTCAAAATATCTTAGATAAAAAAGTAGACAAGCGCGAGGCAGGTTATCAGGTGGCAGTTAGTCGCTCGATGGACAATGTAGCCCACCAGCTAGTAGAAGCCTATCGCCAAGTCATGGAGTTGTAAATGCGTATTGGATTGTTTACAGATACCTATTTTCCGCAGGTTTCGGGGGTTGCGACGTCTATTCGGACCCTGAAAACGGAGCTGGAAAAACTAGGTCATGCAGTATTTATTTTTACGACCACTGATGAGGGTGTCAACCGCTATGAGGATTGGGATATTATCCGCATTCCTAGTGTGCCCTTCTTTGCCTTTAAGGACCGTCGAGTGGCCTATGCTGGCTTTGTGGATGCCTTGAAAATTGCCAGCCGTTACAAGCTGGATATTATTCATACCCATACGGAGTTTTCTCTGGGGATTTTGGGGAAATTGATTGCCAAGGAATTGGGGATTCCAGTTATTCATACCTACCATACCCAGTATGAGGACTACGTCCACTATATTGCTAAGGGGAAAATTATCCGCCCTAGCATGGTCAAGTATATCCTCAAACCCTTCTTCCGTGACCTTGATGGGATTATCTGTCCCAGCGAGATTGTAGAAGATTTGCTGAATAAGTATCAGGTTCCTATTTCCAAAAGGGTCATACCGACAGGAATTGATTTGGCCAAGTTTGACCGACCTGAGATTTGCCAAGAGGATATTGATGAACTGAGGCATCAACTGGGGATTGCTAAGGATGAAACCATGCTGCTCAGCCTGTCTCGTATCTCCAATGAAAAAAATATTCAGGCCCTTGTCAAGGCCATGCCGGCTATTTTGGCTGAAAATCCCAAGGTCAAGCTGGTTATCGTTGGTGGTGGTCCTTATGCGGGAGAGTTGCAGGAGATGATTGACCGCATGCAGATGGCCAGTCATATTCAGATGACGGGCATGATTGCGCCGAGCGATACTGCTCTATACTATAAGGCGGCTGATTTCTTTATCTCGGCATCGACCAGTGAAACCCAGGGTCTGACTTTCTTGGAAAGCCTGGCATCAGGCACTCCAATCCTAGCCCATTCGAATCCTTATTTGGATAATTTGGTGACGGACAAGATGTTTGGAACTCTCTTTAAGCGGGAAAAGGACATAGCAGATGTGGTCATTGATGCAATTTTGGCGACGCCAAGCATGAATGCCTACTTGCTGGAGAAAAAGCTCTATGAAATTTCCGCCAAGAATTTCGGTCACCGAGTTTTTGAGTATTACCTGGATTTGAAAATTTCCCATGATTTCCAGAAGGAACACACCAATCAAGACAGTGTGGCAGAAGTATTGCTCAAGGGAGCGGTCACCTTACCAGCCAAGGCCGTTGTCAAATCAACCGACACCACAGCTCGCATTCTCAGAAAATCAGTTGCTCAGGTCAAATCCGTTCGTAATTTCTTTGATTAGGAGGGATGAAAATGAAGAATTCAGGAAAAATCTTTTGGTACATCTTGCCTACTTTGCTGGTCTATTATCTGGTGCCGGTGCTGATTATGTATTCTCCGCTGGATGACTATACTATAAAAGGGATTTTGATTAACTTAATTATCATCTACCAGCCGGTCTTTATTTTACTTGTATCGACAATCTATTCAATAAAAAACGGCTTTTCCTGGTGGTTTCCACTGCTACAAGGCTTGCTTTATCTGCCAGTCGATACCCTGATTTTTCCAAATGCAGAGGGCTCAGAAATCTACGTTATTCCTTACATTCTCATAGGTTTTCTCGGAGTAGGAGTAGGGGTTTTGATGAGGAAGATGCTTGGAATTGGAAAATCTAGAAATTCTCGCAAAAATCCTTGAAAAATCCGAAAATCCTGCTATAATAACTGTTAGAGACTTATCCATTCTAGGAAATCTTTGAGAGAGTGCGCGGTTGCTGTGAGCGCATAGAGGATAGGATGGACACTACTCGGTATGATTTTATGCAAACATAAAAGGGTGGTTCCCTTATCGCCATTCTGAGGTCATCAGTTTTTTTGAGCTGGTGATGAATGAAGGTGGAACCACGTTACGACGTCCTTTTGTGAGGATGTCGTATTTTATTTTGGAGGAGTAGTTATGCTACCTGATGACTTATTAAAACGGTGCCAAGATGTGCGAATAGCCTATAGAGAGTTGGAACTCAAGCACCATGACAAAGAATGGTCTATTGAAGAGGACCTCTTGGCCTTGACCAATGATATTGGCAACATGAACCGTCTGATTATGACCAGGCAGGGTCGTTACTATGACGAAACGCCCTATAGCTTGGAGCATAAAATGGCTGAAAATATCTGGTGGTTAATCGAATTAGCTGACCGCCTAGATATTGATATTCAAAAAGAAATGGAAACCTTTTTAACTCAGAAAGAAGAGTTATTGGGGATTAAAAAATAAATAAAAAATAGAAAGGACTAGGGTCTCCGTATTTGGTTGAACTGAATACGGGCTACGGACTGGGCCAAAAAGATAAACGAGAACTAGACGCTTGCGTCGTCGTTCTGTTTCCTATTTTGTCTGTGTCCGCTTAACGCCCTTTATATCTTATATTATGATTAAAATTACTTTCCCAGATGGTGCTGTTCGTGAGTACCAAGCTGGTGTGACTACTTTTGAAATTGCTGAGAGCATCAGCAAGTCTTTGGCGAAAAAGGCGCTTGCTGGTAAGTTCAATGGTAAATTGATTGATACTACTCGTGCTATTGAAGAGGACGGCACGCTTGAAATCGTAACACCTGACCATGAGGATGCCTTAGACATTTTGCGTCACTCAGCAGCTCACTTGTTTGCCCAAGCGGCTCGTCGCCTTTTCCCAGACATTAAGTTGGGTGTTGGTCCAGCTATTCAAGACGGTTTCTACTATGACACGGACAATGCGGCTGGTCAGATTTCAAATGAAGACCTGCCACGTATTCAGGAAGAAATGATGAAGATTGTCAAGGAAAACTTCCCTTCAGAACGCTGTGAGGTGACCAAGGAAGAAGCTCTTGAGATTTTCAAAAATGATCCCTACAAGTTGGAATTGATTCAGGAACATTCTGATGACGAAGGCGGTTTGACCATCTATACCCAGGGTGAATACGTTGACCTCTGCCGTGGCCCACACGTTCCGTCAACAGGTCGTATCCAGATTTTTGAATTGCTCAATGTGGCAGGTGCTTACTGGCGTGGTAAGAGCGAAAATCCAATGATGCAACGGGTCTATGGTACAGCTTGGTTTGACAAGAAAGACCTCAAGGCTTACCTTCAAATGCGTGAGGAAGCCAAAGAGCGTGACCACCGTAAACTTGGTAAGGAATTGGATCTTTTCATGATTAGCCAAGAAGTTGGTCAAGGTTTGCCATTCTGGTTGCCAAACGGAGCAACTATCCGTCGTACCTTGGAGCGTTACATCACAGATAAAGAGTTGGCTTCTGGTTACCAGCACGTTTATACGCCACCGTTGGCTTCTGTTGAGCTCTACAAGACTTCAGGTCACTGGGAGCATTACTCAGAAGATATGTTTCCAACCATGGACATGGGCGACGGTGAGGAGTTTGTTCTTCGTCCGATGAACTGTCCGCACCACATTCAAGTTTACAAAAACCATGTGCGTTCTTACCGTGAATTGCCAGTACGTATCGCTGAGCTTGGTATGATGCACCGCTATGAAAAATCTGGTGCTCTTACTGGTTTGCAGCGTGTACGTGAGATGACGCTCAACGACGGTCATATTTTCGTGACACCTGAGCAAATCCAAGAAGAGTTTAAAAAAGCTCTCCAGTTGATTATCGATGTGTACGCAGATTTCAACCTAAACGACTACCGTTTCCGCCTGTCTTATCGTGACCCAGAGGACAAAGAGAAGTACTATGACAACGATGAGATGTGGGAAAATGCCCAGCGTATGTTGAAGGGTGCCATGGATGAAATGGGCGTGGACTACTTTGAGGCTGAGGGTGAAGCTGCCTTCTACGGTCCGAAATTGGATATCCAAGTCAAGACTGCCCTTGGTAACGAAGAAACCCTGTCAACCATTCAGTTGGACTTCCTCTTGCCAGAACGTTTTGGCTTGACCTACATTGGTGCTGACGGCGAGGAGCACCGCCCAGTCATGATTCACCGTGGTGTTATCTCGACCATGGAACGCTTCACTGCCATCTTGATCGAAACCTACAAGGGTGCCTTCCCAACTTGGTTGGCTCCAACCCAAGTGACTATGATTCCAATCTCTGTGGAAGCTCATTTGGACTATGCTTGGAAGGTTGCAAAAGAATTGCAAGACCGTGGCGTTCGCGTACACGTGGATGAACGTAACGAGAAGATGCAATACAAGATTCGTCAGAGCCAGACTAGCAAGATTCCATACCAGCTCATCGTTGGTGACAAGGAAATGGAAGACAATGCTGTCAACGTTCGTCGTTACGGAAGCAAGGCAACACAAACTCAATCTGTCGCAGAATTTGTGGACCACATCTTAGCAGATATTGCCCGCAAGTCACGTCCAACTGATGCTGAATAATAACTATAAGGAGAAGTCCGAAAGGGCTTCTTTTTTGATAGCGAAAAACTCCCAAGTTTTCAAAATAGAGTAGACTAGGTTTCTTTAGAAAGCTGATTGTCATTTTACTGGACATTCGTTTCAGAAATCTCTTTTAAAATTTTTAAAAACTTATTGGCGACCCTGGATTGATTGTTTTGTTTTTTCCAGAGAACTTGTAGAGGGTCATGGTTACCTTCTTGTAATTTTATAAATTTTAGTTGGCTATATTCATCAGTCAGGACAATGCCGTTCAAGCAAAGTGCAACACCAACACCTGCTTTGACAAGAAGAGCAGCATTATATAGAAGATTATAAGTTGCAACAATGCGATAATCACCAACTTTATCTAGTTCTTCAAAGGTGATGTTGGGCTGAGCAGATACTATCAGTGGATATTTGATTACATCATGAAGTTTTGGGGTCTGAAGAGTGGCTAAGGGATGATTTTTTGGAACAAGTATCCCCCAAGAATCTCTATTTGGAAGAGGTAAGTGATTATATTTACTTTCATCAAAAGGACCAAAGGTTATACCGATATCAATATTGCCTTGGTCTAAATATTCTTGTACATAGTCAGCGTTACCACTAAGAATGTGTACTTTAACTTCTGGATAAGTAGTGGTCAATTTTTTAACGGCTCGTGCCATGATATCCAGAGATTGGCTTTCCGCGGCTCCAATACTAAGTTCACCCGAAATACCATCGTTTCTACGGATGTTATTTTCTGTTTTATTGACTAAGGATAGAATTTCTATGGCGCGATTGTAAAGGTAACGCCCGTCTTCGGTTATCTGAATTTCTCGGCTACTACGATCGAAAAGCTGAGTTTCTAATTCTGTTTCCAAGTCTCGAATTTGTCGAGAAAGGGTTGGCTGTGTGATATGCAAGGCCTTGGCGGCATTAGATATAGATTTGGTTTGTACGATTGTGACAAAGTAATTAAGAACACGGATATCCATTACTATCTCCTAGTGTTTTTTTTTAGAATTATTATACCACAACATATGCCTTACAGGCATACGTAGAACATAAAACAAGTATTTGATTATGGTTTGTGTTTGTAATAAAATATCTAAAGAAAACAGGAAAGGAAACAGTAACTAAAATAAGGTATGAAGTATGCATCAAGAAATTAAATCGTTTATTGAAACAGGAGAAATCATTAAAAAAGGAGACATTGTTTACGAACTTATTCACGAAATTACTGCTGTAACCTTACCGCTTATAGAAAAATTGAATACAGAAGTCCAAAGCGAAGCAAGTAAACGTGACTTGCTGGAAAAAATCATGTGTAAGAAGTTGGATGATACAACGTCAATTGCATTGCCTTTCCGAACGGATTTCGGACGCCATATTTCCATTGGTAAGGAAGTTTTTATCAATACGGATGTGATGATGACAGATTTAGGTGGGATTGTTATTGAGGACAAGGTCTTGATTGGTCCTCGTGCTATGATTATCTCAGTTAATCACCCTCAAGAATCATCACAGCGACGGGGCTTAATTTTGAAATCCGTCCATATTAAGAACAATGCTTGGATTGGTGCGGGAGCAACTATATTACCAGGGGTGACGGTTGGTGAAAATGCTATAGTAGGTGCTGGAAGTGTTGTGACAAAGGATGTACCTGATAATACAACTGTTGCAGGTGTACCTGCTAAAATTATAAATACAAATCATTAATTTTTGGAAGGAAATATTAAATTGAAAATTGCTATTTTTGAAAAAGCTGGGTCAATGATTATCGAAGAGGTTAATAAACCAACGATTCAAGCACCGGATGACGCCATTATAAAAATTGTCCGTGCCTGTGTTTGTGGTTCGGACCTCTGGTCATACTCTCATGGGGATGGTAAAGAAGGTTATTCTGTCAATTCTGGACATGAGGCACTTGGTATTGTTGAAGAAGTTGGTCCCGAAGTGACAGATATTCATCCCGGAGATTTTGTCATTGTACCCTTTACACATGGTTGTGGTGAATGCGATGCCTGCCGTGCTGGATTTGACGGCACTTGTGATAATCATGTAGCTCCGACCAACTGGGGAAACGGTTACCAGGCAGAATACCTGCGTTTTCACTATGCAAACTGGGCACTGATTAAAGTACCTGGTCAGCCATCTGATTACTCAGAAGATCTGCTGAAGTCTTTACTGGCCTTGGCAGATGTCATGCCTACAGGATATCATGCTGCGAGGGTAGCACAAGTGAAACAAGGCGACAAGGTCGTTGTGATTGGAGATGGCGCTGTCGGTCAATGTGCCGTTATTGCTGCTAAAATGCGAGGTGCGTCTCAAATCATTATGATGAGCCGTTATGAAGATCGTCAGAAATTAGCCCTTCAACTGGGTGCAACTGCTGTTGTTGCTGAACGTGGTGAGAAAGGTATTGCAAAGGTGCGTGAAATTTTAGGTGGAGGAGCAGATGCTGCCCTTGAGTGCGTTGGTACAGAATCTTCTATTGAGCAGGCACTGGGGGTCCTTCATAATGGTGGTCGTATCGGCTATGTTGGTATTCCTCACTACAATAACCGTCCGATTGGCTCGACGTTTTCACAGAATATTTCCTTCGGCGGTGGTTCAGCATCGGTCACTACCTATATCAAAAATGAATTACTCGAAGCCGTCTTGGATGGAAGGATTAACCCTGGTAAAGTTTTCACAAATACCTATGATTTCAGTGAAATTAACCAAGCCTATCAGGATATGGCGGATCGTAAAGTGATTAAATCTATGTTGATTGTTTCTGAGTAACCGTTATCTCATAAATTCGTTCGCTCAAAAATCTCGAATATTATCAGCACGATTTTGTCCTTCAACATAGTCATTTTCTATCAACTAGCAGAACGATTTTGTAAATCAGCGAAGTCCGAAAGGACTTCTTTTTGCATAGAAAAAAACTCCCGAAAATCAGGAGTTGTCATTCTTATTCAATACTGCTTGCCCAAGACTTAGCCACGTAGCGTGATAGGCTGGAAATGGCGAAGTTGATGAGGAAGTAGATGAGGGCAACCATGAGATAGAGAGCAAAGACCTGCTCGGCCTCAAAGTAGCGTCCCATGAGGATTTGGCTGGAGCCAAAGAGTTCCTGGAGGGCAATAACGGAATAGAGGAAACTGGTGTCCTTGATGACCGTTACGATTTGTGAAATGATGGCTGGCAACATCTTGCGAATGGCCTGTGGCATGATGATATAAATCATAATCTGGACAGGTGTGAATCCTTGCGCCAGACCAGCCTCTGTTTGACCTGGACCAATGGCATTGAGACCACCGCGGATGATTTCTGCCATAGCAGCGGTCGTGAAAATGGTAAAAGCTGTAATACCAGCTGGCGTTGACTTCATCTGAAATACCAAGAAAACAGTGAAAATCCAGAGCAGGTTGGGTACGTTACGGACAAATTCGATATAGATCGTTGCAATCCACTTGAAGAGTGGATTTTTTCCATTTCGCATGATAGCCAAAATCATTCCGAAGAGGACAGATAGGACCACAGAGATGCTTGAAATGTAGAGAGTTAGCTGCAAACCAGACCAGAGCAATTGGAAGGTCGATGGTTTGAGAAGTTCTGAAATAGTATTCATCATAGACCTCCTTAATGACTGAAGGCAGCCTTGTTTTTCTCTTCAATCCGGCGTCCCCAGCTAGCAACTGGGAAACACATGATAAAGTAGAGAAAGGCCGCGCCTGCAAAGGCTGGAATGTAGTTGGCATTCATGGCAGACCAGGACTTGGTCATGAATATGATGTCTGCACCAGAGATAATAGCGACCGTGGCCGTATTTTTAATCAAGTTAACCACTTGGTTGGTTAATGGTGGAAGAATGGTTGGTATAGCCTGTGGCAAGATGATGATGCGCATAGTCTCGCTGGCAGTAAAGCCTTGAGATAGGGCAGCCTCAGTCTGACCAGTCGGTACTGCCTCGATACCTGCACGGATAACTTCGGCAATATAGGCACCGTGGTAAAGCCCGACACAGATAACCGCTGTCCAATAGATAGATGGCATGAGCACATAGTTGGAAATCAAGGGCAGACCGTAATAGACAATCATGAATTGCACCAAGAGTGGTGTGTTTTGGTAGTATTCAACATAAATACGGGCCAACAATTTGAGTGATTTTTTCTTGCTGGATGATAGGCTACCGAAGAGAATTCCTAGCAGCATGGCCGTGATAAAGGCACCGATAGAAATAGCTAGGGTAAAGAGGAAGCCTTGGAAAAAGACTGGAAAATCATTGAAGTAGCTCAGCCAGTTTTCCCAAGCATAGGGGCTAGTTGCAAAAACAAACATAACCGTTCCTTTCTAGTATGTAGTAGTAGGTGGTTGGATGTGAGTCTCGGCTCACTTGCTGTGGTTCGAGTCAGCATCTCAGCACAATGGTTGATTGGCGGTTTCGTTCGCGTTTTACGCTCCGAACCAGCCCTAACGAATGATATGAACTGTGTTCGTTCAATTTCCAACCTCCAAAGGTTCCCCGTACCTTGGAGCTGTGCGGGGGAGGGAGTAAAACGGTCTGGGAATAGACCGTTTTAGCCTGAACCTAGAAACTCGAGAGTTCAGACGAACTCTCTTTCCCTTAGTCGAGTTCTTTCCCGCTCCCTATTCATCTGTTTCAGTGACAGGTTTGAGTCCGTTGGCATCGTAGATAGCCTGTAGACTGCCATCCGCTGTCCATGTTTCGATGAGACCGTTTAAGTAATCATTAAGGTCGTTATTGGATAATTTAGTCACAATGCCGTAGTCCGATGCTGAGAAGCTGAAGTCCATGAGCTTAGACTGGGAACCAATATAGCCTGACAGGATAGACTGGTCTACTGAGAAGGCATCTGTGCGATGGGCACGGAGAGAAACAGAGAGTTCAGGATAAGAACCCAATTCTGCGAAGGTTACGGAAATGCCGTGCTTATCAGCTAAATCAGAAATTAGTTTTCGTGTGATAGAGCCTTGGGCAACCCCGATGTTCTTACCGTCCAAATCCTTGAAGGTCTTGATACCAGAATCCTTATTAACCAGGAAGCCGACAGCGTCTGTATAGTAAGGGCTGGTAAAGTTATAGAGGAGTTTGCGTTCTTCCGTGATGGTGAAAGTCGCGATGACCATGTCGACCTGCTCGTTGTCTAGAAGTGGACCACGGGTCTGTGCTGTAACTGGTGTAAATTCGATATCTACGCCCAGTTCTTGTGCAATTTTGCGGGCAATGTCAATTTCCATTCCTTCAAATTCGCCAGTGTCTGGATTTTTAAAACCAAAGTTTGGTACGTCTTGTTTGACGCCGACACGGAGAACACCACGGTCAATGATAGCCTGGACCTGGTCGCTGCTGACAGCTTGAGCAGGAGTTTCAGTCTGCACCTTGGTTTGACTGAAAGCAAAGAGGAGGACCACACCAATCAAGAGCATCCGAATGGCGAAAAATAAATTGATTTTCTTTGTATCCATAGGCACCTCCTAGATCTTAACCTTATCTGATTCGTGGTTGATAATCTTGCTGAGGAACTGCTTGGCGCGTGGTTCTGTTGGATTGTCGAAGAAGCCATTGACGTCGGTCGTATCCACCAAAACCTCGCCCTCTGCCATGAAGATGATACGATCAGCCACCTCACGGGCAAAGCCCATTTCATGGGTTACAACAATCATGTTCATGCCGTCGCGGGCCAATTTTTGCATAACTGCAAGAACATCACCGATGGTTTCAGGGTCAAGGGCAGAAGTTGGCTCATCAAAGAGCAGGAGTTCTGGGTGCATAGCCAGTCCACGGGCGATAGCCACACGCTGCTTCTGTCCACCAGAAAGCATAGCTGGATAAGAGTTCTTGCGGTCCCAGAGGTTTACAAATTCTAGGTATTTCTGCGCAGTCTTCTCTGCTTCTGCCTTGTCAATGCCCAAAACCTTGATAGGGGCTAGGGTAACATTTTCTAGGACTGTCTTATGAGGATAGAGGTTGAAATGTTGGAAAACCATGCCGACCTCTTTGCGGAGAGCAACTAGTTCCTTGGTAGATGAACCAGATACGGTGTGGCCGTGTACCACCAATTCACCGTCTTCTACAGACTCCAGTCCATTGATGGTACGAATCAATGTGGATTTTCCAGAACCAGAAGGGCCGAGGAGTACAACAACCTGACCAGGTTCAAATTCTAAGTTGATATTGCGTAGGGCGTGGTAGTCGCCGTAATATTTATTAACATTCTTAAACGATACTAATGACATGAGAATCTCCTTTATCTAACGCGATACTAAGCATCATATCATTGCAAAGATTAAATGTCAAGTATATTCTGACAATTTAAGAATTCTATATGTTAGAAAATATAACATAGAATAGCGGGATAGATTTTAAACATGAATTTTCCAGATAAGTTATGATATAATAGAAGAAATAAATAAAAGGTATAAGTAATATGAAAAAAATTCTAGTTGTAGATGATGAGAGACCCATCTCGGATATTATTAAATTTAACATGACCCGTGAGGGCTATGAGGTCGTGACAGCTTTTGATGGTCGCGAGGCCTTAGAAGTATTTGAAGCGGAGTTTCCGGACATTGTCATTCTGGATTTGATGTTGCCAGAGTTGGATGGTTTGGAAGTGGCCCGTAACATTCGCAAAACCAGCAATGTGCCCATTATTATGTTGTCTGCCAAGGATAGCGAATTTGACAAGGTTATTGGCTTGGAAATTGGAGCGGACGATTATGTGACCAAGCCTTTCTCTAACCGTGAATTGCAGGCCCGCGTCAAGGCTCTACTTCGCCGGAGCGAGTTGACAGAGACCCAGTCCATTCCTGTAGTGGCTGGCAAGGCGGAATTGGTCATTGGAGACCTGGTGATTTTGCCCGATGCCTTTGTTGCCAAAAAACATGGTAAGGAATTGGAATTGACCCACCGGGAGTTCGAGCTGCTCTATCATCTGGCCCAACACATTGGTCAAGTCATGACCCGCGAGCACTTGCTGGAAACAGTTTGGGGCTATGATTACTTTGGTGATGTCCGGACGGTAGACGTGACGGTTCGTCGTTTGCGTGAGAAAATCGAAGACATTCCAAGCCGCCCTGAATACATCTTGACCCGCCGTGGCGTCGGATACTTTATAAAAGCCAATGATTAATCAACTGCGTTACCTGATAACGACCTCGGAATTCTGGTTTATTGTCATCAGTATTGGCTTTGTGATTGCCATTACTGTTCTCTTGATTGAGAATTACCGGGACAATAAGCAGATTAAACAATTAAATGAACGTGTTAAGTCGCTCATGGAAGGAGATTATGCGGATGTTCTGGATCTAAGAGGTAGTCCGGAAATTACGGATATGACCAACTCCTTGAACGATTTGTCTGAAATGATTCGTCTAACGCATGATAATTTGGAACAGGAAAAAACACGCCTCAGTTCCATTTTGTCTTATATGAGTGATGGTGTTGTGGCAACCGATCGAATGGGGCGCATCATTATGATTAACGACATGGCCCAGAAACAATTAGGTCTGAGCGTACAGGAGGCGACGCAATCAGATATCTTGGATGTTTTGGACCTCCAGGAGGAATACAGTTTTCGTGAATTGCTGGCTCAGACACCGGAAATTGTGCTTGAGCACACCAATGAAAACCAGGAATTTATTACCCTTCGGGCCAATTTTGCAACCATTCGGAGCGAAAGCGGTCTAATTTCAGGCTTGGTTGTCGTCTTGCATGATATGACCGAGCAGGCCAAGGAAGAACGGGAACGCCGTCTCTTTGTCTCAAATGTCAGCCATGAATTGCGTACACCTTTGACATCTGTCAAATCCTATTTAGAAGCCCTGGATGAGGGGGCGTTGACGGAATCAGTTGCACCAAGTTTTGTTAAGGTATCCTTAGATGAGACCAACCGCATGATGCGAATGATTACCGATTTGTTAAGTTTGTCAAGGATTGATAATCAAGTCGGTGAAATGGATGTTGAATTGATTAACTTTACAGCCTTTGTGACCTTTATTCTCAACCGTTTTGATCAGATGAAGCATTCTGATTCTGATAAAGTTTATACCATTGTTCGTGATTATCAAATAAGTCCAATCTGGGTCGAAATTGATACAGATAAGCTGACCCAAGTTTTGGATAATATCTTAAACAATGCCATCAAGTATTCACCTGACGGTGGGACTATTACCTTTAGTATGAAAACGACAGATAGTCAGTTGATTGTTTCAATTTCGGATGAAGGCTTGGGCATTCCAAAGGCTGATTTACCAAGGATTTTCGACCGATTCTATCGTGTAGATAAGGCTCGTTCACGCGCCCAGGGTGGTACTGGTCTAGGTTTGGCCATTGCCAAAGAAATTGTCAAGCAACACAAGGGATTCATTTGGGCCAAGTCAGAATATGGACATGGTTCGACCTTTACTATTGTCTTGCCATACAGTAAGGAAATTGCTATGGATGAGTGGGATGACACTCTTGAGGAAGAATAGGAGTTATGACGGAAGTAGGTTTTAAATATAGTATTTTGGCGTCGGGCTCCAGCGGCAATTGTTTTTATTTGGAGACGCCTAAGAAACGAATTTTGGTGGATGCGGGGCTTTCTGGTAAGAAGATTACCAGCCTTTTGGCAGAAATTGACCGCAAGCCAGAAGATATTGATGCGATTTTAGTCACCCATGAGCATAGCGACCATATCCATGGTATCGGTGTTCTGGCACGTAAATATGGTATGGATATTTATGCCAACGAATTGACTTGGCAGGCAATGGAAAGCAAATTGGGTAAGATTGATGTGGCTCAAAAACATATCTTTGAATTGGGTGCCATGAAGACCTTTGGTGACCTAGATATAGAGTCTTTTGGTGTCAGTCATGATGCGGCCTGTCCTCAATTTTATCGCTTTATGAAGGATGATAAGTCCTTTGTCATGTTAACGGATACTGGCTATGTCAGCGATCGAATGGCTGGGATTGTAGCCAACGCAGATGCCTATTTGATTGAGTCTAACCATGATGTTGAAATCTTGCGTGCGGGTTCTTACTCTTGGAACCTCAAACAACGGATTTTGTCTGATAAGGGCCACCTTTGTAACGAGGATGGGGCAGATGCCATGATTCGCTCACTAGGAAATCGGACTAAAAAGATTTACCTTGGGCATTTATCAAAGGAAAACAATATCAAGGAATTGGCTCACATGACCATGGTTAATCAGTTGGCGCAGGCTGATTTAGGAGTTGGAGTGGATTTCCAGGTCTATGATACCTCGCCAGATACAGCGACACCCTTGACCAAGATTTGACAAATTCATTGAACTTGTTTAGAATAAATATATAAAATACGTGAGGTGAAGTTACATGAATAATTAAGCTACTTATTAGTCGTTCTTAAAACTTGTTGTGAGGTTACATGAACCGACGATACAAGGGATAATACTGCTCATAAGGGCTTACTATTCATGTGACTTTTCCATAGGGAAAGGTCATGTTTTGCATGGCTTTTTTGCATGCACTTTTCAAAGATATAAGTCCTTATACGAAGAAAAGAGGTCTATATGGAAATGATAAAATGTATTCAATTAGAGAAGGAATTTGCGGGACGTAGTTTGTTTACAATCCAGCAGTTAAGCCTTCAAGCTGGTCAAAAGGTTGGTTTGGTTGGAAATAATGGTGTTGGCAAGTCTACTTTTTTGAAAATCTTACTAGGACTGGATAGGGATTTTGCTGGTCAGATTGAGGTAAAAGCGGATTGGGCCTATGTCCCACAATTACAAGAGGTTACTTGCCTTTCAGGCGGGGAACAGGTTTGGAAGTCTATTCAAGAGGCTTTTGCCCAAAGACCGCAGTTGTTAATCATGGATGAACCGACTGCCAACTTAGACCAAGAACATCAGGAAAAGCTGATTAAACAAATCAAACGTTATCGTGGCAGCCTATTGGTTGTCAGCCATGATCGGCATTTTCTCAATCAAATAGCCAGTCACATTTGGCATTTAGAAGAAGGAACTATTCAGGTTTATCCTGGGAATTACGAGGCATTTGTAGAAAGTCGCCGAGCTAGGCGAGAGGGGCAGCAGGAGGCCTATGAAGCCTATCAGAAAAAAGTCACTCAACTAAAAAAAGCCCAGCAAGAGCGTCAGGCAAAGGCTCAAAAGATGGGGAAGAAAAAGAAAGGTTTTTCATCGTCCGAGTGGAAGGTTAATGCCATGATGGGTTCCTATGACAGTCAAGCCAAGTCTATGGCCAAGACTGCCAAGCATTTGGAAAAACGGATGGAGCGTTTGGAAAAGGTTGAACAACCTAGAAAGGAAACGTGGGTAAAGATGGAAGCGAAAGGTGCCTTGGATACTGGTCTTCACAGTCTCTTTCGCTTGCAGGATGGACAGCTGTGGATTGGGGAAAAGTATTTATTTGATTTTCCTCAGCTTGGTATGACTTTTGGGGATAAACTAGCTTTGGTTGGGTCAAATGGCTGTGGAAAAACAAGTTTTGTTCGGAAATTGATTTCAAAAGAATTAGAAGGCTATTACAATCCAAAATTAAAAATTGCTTATTTCTCCCAAGATTTGACAAGTCTCAATGAAGAAGAAACAGCCTTTGTGAATGCTAGCTCGACATCGCTTCAAGATAAGGTAACGGTTCTCAATTTATTGGGCATGTTGGGACTCTCTTACGATAAGGCCCAGCAGAAGGTGGCAAATCTGTCTGGTGGTGAACGTGTTCGGGTTTCCTTGGCCAAGGTCTTGTTATCGGATGCAAATCTTTTGATAGTAGATGAGCCAACAAATTATTTGGATATTACAGCTATCGAAGCTCTGGAGAAATTTTTGCAGGAATACCAGGGAAGTGTGCTCTTGATTTCCCATGATCAGCGGTTTGTTGAGAGTGTTGTGCACAGAAAATGGTTGGTTGAGAATTGTCAGCTTGTTCAACGTTTATAGAGAAAATATTATTTGAATCGACAGTTGGGTTTCAAAAATATTTTTCGCCTGTGGTATAATAAGTAGAAACTTTCTAGAATGAGGTCCGATGTGTCGAATAAATTGCCTTCGCGAGTGGGGCGAGAGGATAGGATTATCCCAAGGCGGTTGAACATGCTGTTTGCCATTGTCGTCTTCCTGTTTTCAGTCCTGATTGCTCGTTTAGTGGATATGCAGCTAATCAATAAAGATTTTTATGTCCAAAAATTAGAGACTGCCAGTCAAAAAGTGGTGTCAAGAAGCTCGGTCCGCGGTCAGATTTATGATGCCAAAGGTCTTCCGCTTGTTGAAAATAAGTTAAGCCAGGTGGTGTCCTTTACTCGGTCAAATAAAATCACTGCCAAAGGAATTCGGGATATTGCGGAAAAATTGGTAGCCTGGGTGTCCTTACCTGAGGATATTCGTGTGTCGGAGCGGGACAAGGCAGATTACCTCTTGGCGGATACAGATATCTATGAAAAGGTTGTCGCAGAGCTCCCAAGAGAGAAGCGGTTCGGTATCGATGGAAACCTCCTGAGCGAAGGAACAATTTATGCCAATGCCGTAGAAAGCTTGGACCCCAAAGATTTACAATTGACGGAGGCTGAAGAGAAGGTTGTCTACCTCTTTACCCAAATGAACAAGGCTGGCTTTTTTGAGACCGTCCGCCTAGCAACCCAGCCCCTCAATGCAGAACAGATTGCCTTGATTGCTTCTCATGAGCAGGACATGCCCGGGGTTACAACAGTGACCAATTGGGACCGTCTTGTCAAAGATACCTCGCTTTCCTCGATTATTGGAACGGTGACGACGGAGCAGGTTGGTCTCCCTGCAGAAGATGCTGAAGATTATCTGGCCAAGGGCTATTATCTGAACGACCGTGTGGGAACTGCCTACCTTGAAAAGCAGTACGAAGGCGTCTTACAAGGACAACGAGAGCTCAAGGAAGTCAAGCTCAATCGAAATGGAAATGTCGAGTCTATCGATACAATCCAAGAAGGTCAAAAAGGAAATAATATCCAGTTGACCATTGATTTGGCTTTCCAAGATGGTGTCAATGCCATATTGAAGAAATACTTTGAAAGTGAGTTATCAACCGGAAGCGCACTCTATTCAGATGGTGTATATGCTGTAGCTTTAGAACCGACTACTGGTGCAGTGCTGGCCATGTCGGGTTATAAACATGAAAAGGGGACAAGTAGTATTACCGAGGATGCTCTTGGAACTATCACAAGCGTCTTTACTCCAGGTTCTATTGTCAAGGGTGCAACTATTTCATCTGGTTGGGAAAATGGAGTTATCAGTGGCAATCAAGTGCAGTTAGACGAACCAATCTATTTTGCAGGTTCAGCACCAATTACATCTTGGTATGGGGCCTATGGTAGTAATATTGATGCGACAGAGGCTCTGGAATATTCTTCAAACGCTTACATGGTAAAAATTGCTTTGGGGTTATTAGGTCAAACCTATTCGCCAAATATGTTTTTGAACGATGGAGATGCATTGACAAATGCCATGACAAAACTTCGTTCTACTTTTGCGGAATATGGATTAGGTGCTCCAACAGGAATTGACTTACCGCTTGAATCAACAGGTTTCTTACCAGAAGAATATTCCACCGCAAACTTTATTACGAATGCATTTGGACAGTTTGATAACTATACACCGATGCAGATGGCTCAATATGTAGCGACAATCGCCAATAATGGAACTAGAGTAGCTCCTCACTTGGTGGAGGGGATTTATGGGAACAGTTCAGATGGGGGATTAGGTGATTTGATTGAGAAAAAGACAAGTCAGGAACTCAATAAAGTTGCTATCTCAGCACAGGATTTGGCTATTCTACAACAGGGATTTTATCAGGTAGCAAATGGAAGTGGTAGCTTTAATACCGGGCGTCAAATCAGTAATGGTGCTGCTGTGTCTATCAGTGCCAAAACAGGTACTGCAGAGACATTTACGACGGATAGAAATGGTCAGGTTATAAGTGCTGTAAATACCAATATCGTAGCTTATGCCCCAAGTGCTAATCCTAAAATTGCTGTAGCAGTTGTTCTACCAAATCTGACAGATTTTAATTCCACAGCTAGCATGACTATTGTGACAGAAATTATTAATCTATACCATTCACTTTACCCAATGAATTAAGGAGTTCTATGTTATACCCAACCCCCATTGCTAAGTTAATTGACAGTTATTCAAAATTGCCCGGGATCGGCATCAAGACGGCCACTCGCCTGGCTTTCTATACTATTGGTATGGAGGATGACGTGGTCAATGAATTTGCCAAGAATCTGCTGGCTGCTAAGCGGGACTTGGCCTACTGCACCATTTGTGGCAATCTGACCGACCAGGATCCTTGTGGCATTTGTCAAGATACCAGTCGTGACCAGTCGACCATTTTAATTGTAGAAGACAGTCGAGATGTGACAGCCTTGGAAAATATTCAGGAATACCACGGACTTTATCATGTTTTGCACGGTCTGATTTCTCCTATGAATGGTGTCGGACCAGATGATATCAACTTAAAAACACTGATTACTCGGCTCATGGATAGTGAAGTGAATGAAGTCATCGTTGCGACCAATGCAACGGCCGATGGCGAGGCGACGTCCATGTATATCTCGCGCGTTCTCAAACCAGCGGGTATCAAAGTCACCCGTTTAGCGCGTGGACTAGCAGTCGGCAGTGACATCGAATATGCGGATGAAGTGACCCTACTACGGGCTATTGAGAATAGGACAGAGCTATGATTGACTGAAACTCAAGTTTCTAGTCAATCAACGGTAGCCGCTTTACGGCGGTCTACCTAAAATTTGCACTAGTAGGTTTAAGAAGAAAAATAAATCGTTTTTCTTCTTAAACCGTCGCAGACTGTCATCTGGAAAAATTGTTAAGTTGGTTAACGGAAAGTCTTGTGGAACCTTGAATCATTATCTTCTCAACTTATATATGTTATAATAAGTAGAGAATTATCAAGTTTTAGAAAAGGAATATCTATGTCAAAAGAAATGCTAGTTTTGCTTTACGGTGGTCGTTCAGCTGAGCGTGAAGTGTCTGTTTTGTCTGCTGAGAGTGTAATGCGGGCCATCAATTATGATAAGTTTTTCGTTAAGACCTACTTTATCACACAGGCAGGTGACTTTATCAAAACTCAGGAATTTTCATCAAGGCCGTCAGCGGATGAAAAATTGATGACCAATGACACGATTGTAGCAGAACAAAAAATCCGTCCAAGCGACATTTATGAAGAAAATGCGGTTGTCTTCCCAGTTCTTCACGGCCCTATGGGTGAAGACGGTTCTATTCAAGGATTCCTAGAAGTTCTGAAAATGCCTTATGTGGGGACCAATATCTTGGCGTCAAGCGTTGCCATGGACAAGATTACGACAAAGCGCGTGCTGGAGTCAGCAGGGATTGCCCAGGTAGCCTACACGACCTACTTTGAAGGTGAGGATTTGGAGGAGGCCATCGCTGAAACCCTGACAAAACTGCATTTCCCGGTCTTTATCAAGCCAGCCAACATGGGCTCTTCAGTCGGCATCAGCAAGGCTGAGAACGAGGCTGAACTCCGCTCTGCTATTGCGCTTGCAATCAAATATGACAGCCGTATTCTCATTGAGCAAGGGGTAACTGCTCGTGAGATTGAGGTTGGGCTTTTGGGAAATGCTGACGTGAAAACGACCCTGCCTGGTGAAGTGGTCAAGGACGTTGCTTTTTACGACTACGATGCCAAGTACATTGATAACAAGATTACCATGGACATCCCAGCTAAGATTGACGAAGCTATCATGGATGTCATGCGTGACAATGCCGCCAAGGCCTTCCGTGCCATCGGTGGTTGCGGACTGTCCCGTTGTGATTTCTTCTTGACAGAAGAAGGCGACATTTTCCTCAATGAGCTCAATACCATGCCAGGATTTACCCAGTGGTCCATGTATCCCCTGCTTTGGGACAATATGGGCTTGGTTTATCCAGACTTGATTGAAGAGCTGGTTAGCCTAGCCAAGGAAATGTTTGACAAACGAGAAAGCCATTTGATTTAATGCAGTGAGAAAGGTTGGAATGCTCCAATCTTTTTTCTTGCAATGGCTTTCAGAATGGTCTACAATGATATGTATATGTTTGGAGGAAAGTTATGTATCAAACGAAAGTCAAGGGGGATGCTCTTTTTCAAGCGACGTCGGCTGGATACGGAAATCCTATTACAAGCTTTGGGGTGACTGAGAAAGGCGAGACACCTGTCAGTCTGGTCAATATTGCCCTGGCGGCCTGCGTGACCATGTGTGTACAAGGCTATTATGCCAGCCAAGAAAATAATAAAACCATGCCTGTCCAGGTGGAAAGTCAGTTAGAAAATGACCGTTTTGACTTGACTATCGCCATTGCTGAGGCGGTCTCAAGTGAAAAGCAGGCGGCTATCCTATCCTACGTGGACAAGAAGTGCAATGTCAAGGTTCTTTTGAGAGAGGACTTGACCATCAACACAAGCTTTGTGGTCTTAGAAAGTGTGGAATAAAAGTGTTTTTAGCGATTGAAGAAATGCGGCAAAACAAGCTGCGCTACGGCCTGATTTTAGGGCTCTTAATCTTGATTTCTTATCTGGTCTTTTTCCTGACAGGCTTGGCCTATGGTCTCATGCAGGAAAACCGTACTGCGGTGGACAAGTGGCAGGCAGATTCTGTCTTGGTATCCTCGGAAGCCAATCGTCTGATAACAGCCTCAAAAATTGATGCTCAGTTGATTGACCAAGTGGAGGCAGACCAGAAGGCTCTCATCCGCCAACAGGCTGGTGTCGCCTATGTTAAGGAAGATGCCAGTTCGGATGACAAAGAAAAAGTCAATATCTTTGCGGTTGAGGCTGATAGTTTCTTAGAGCCCAATATTGTCCAAGGCCGTCTCTATGAAAAAGCTGGAGAGATTGTTGTCGAGCAAAATCTAGCTCAGGTTGAGGGATTTGGTCTAGGAGATGAGATTTATCTATCTGGTACGGATGAAAAAGTGACCATTGTTGGCTATACGGACAAGGCTTACTTCGGTGTAGCTCCGGTGGTCTATATGGACTTGGAAGCCTTTGGTGATCTCATGCAGGGTGACGATCAGCAGGTCTCTAGTAAGCTGGCCAGTGCGATCATTGTTCGAGGTTCAGCAGATAAGTTTCCAGCAGATTTGGAAAATGTTGCCACCGCTGATTTTATTGAGAATTTGCCAGGCTATAAGGCGCAAAATATGACCTTCGGCTTTATGATTGGCTTTTTGATTGTGATTTCAGCCATTGTCATTGGTATTTTCATCTTTGTGTTGACAACCCAAAAGTCTCCGATTTTCGGGCTTATGAAAATCCAAGGTCTGTCAAATGCCTATATTTCAAGATCTGTGTTAGCTCAAACCTTCCTGCTGGCAGGTTTTGGGACAGTCATTGGTCTGGCTGGAACCTACTTGTCTTCCTTAGGTTTGCCAAGCGCTGTGCCATTTGAAAACAATTGGACCTTCTATCTGACTATTGGGGCTGCTCTGATTGTCTTTGCTTTACTGGGGGCAAGTTTCTCTATTCGCTCGATCTTCAAGGTCGACCCGTTGAAAAATCTATCCTAGGAGGTTGATATGAAAACATTGATTTTTGAAAATATAAGTAAAACCTTCCAGGACGGAAGTCAGACTATCACTGCCCTCAAGCCGACCAATTTCTCTATTGAGGAGGGGAAATTTGTGGCTATTATCGGGCCGTCTGGTTCGGGAAAATCTACCTTTCTAACCCTGGCAGGTGGTCTACAAACACCGACAGCTGGCCGTGTTCTCATTAACCAAGAAGATTATTCTGATTTGCCAGAGAAAAAACGGGCCAAGCTCCGCTACCGTGACATCGGTTTTGTCCTCCAGGCCTCCAATCTCATTCCTTTTTTAACAGTCGAAAAACAATTAACCTTGGTCGATAAGGTCAATAAGAAAGCTGAACCGAGCAAGCGAAACGAACTCCTATCTGAATTGGGTGTGGACCATCTCAAAAACAAGTTTCCCAAGGATTTGTCTGGCGGTGAGCGCCAGCGGGTTGCCATCGCACGGGCTCTCTATAATGATCCAGCCCTGATTTTGGCAGATGAACCGACAGCCAGCCTAGATAGTGATCGGGCCTTTGAAGTGGTGAATCTTTTGGCCAAAGAGAGCAAGGAGCGGAAAAAGTCTATCATCATGGTGACCCATGACCAGCGTATGATTGAAAAATGCGATAATGTCTACGAGATGAAGGACGGCGTTCTTACCCAGGTTCGCTAAATAAAAGCAAAAGTGATATAATGGAAAGAGCCCATCGGCTCTTTTTATAGTCTTTTAGTTTGCTTTTAGTACTAGGCAACGAGTCGTAGGCTGTACTAGAGTACGGCAAGATAACCTCAAACAATGACCTTGTTTGAGGTTGGAAATAAGGAAAAAAAGTTTCCTCATTCGTCGAAGTAATAAAAGATAAACTAAATGACGATACATGGAGAAATCAAATGAAATTAACTTTACACGAAGTCGCTCAAGTTGTGGGCGCAAAAAATGATGTAACGAACTACCCCGACACACCGCTCCGCCAGGTCGAATTTGACAGCCGCAAGATTGAAGCGGGCGACCTCTTTGTTCCGCTCAAGGGTGCGCGTGACGGTCACGACTTTATTCCTGTGGCTTTTGAAAATGGCTGCGCGGCTACCCTGTCTGAGGTCATTCTTGATGTCCCCCATATCCTAGTGGACGACTGTCTGGCTGCGCTACAAAAATTAGCTGCCTACTATTTAGAAAAAACAGGTGTTGACCTCATTGCGGTCACTGGTTCAAATGGAAAAACCACGACCAAAGACATGATCCACGACATCCTTGCCACCACCTATAAAACCTATAAGACCCAAGGCAACTACAACAACGAAATTGGTCTGCCTTACACAGTTCTTCACATGCCCGATGATACGGAAAAATTGGTCTTGGAAATGGGTCAAGACCACTTGGGTGACATTCATCTCCTATCTGAAATTGCCAAGCCAAGCCTGTCTGTCATTACCCTTTTTGGTGAAGCCCATTTGGAATTTTTCGGCTCACGAGAAGAGATTGCTAAAGGAAAATTGCAGATTGCAGATGGAATGGAGCCAGGAAGTAAACTCTTGATCCCTGCAGATCCGATTGCGGATAAGCTCTTGCCGAGCCATGTAGACCTCGTTTGCTTCGGCGAGCAGGCTGATTTGCAGGTGACCAGTCTAGTCGAGTCAAAGGATAGCTTGACCTTCACCGTCAATTTTATGGACGGTGACATTTTCCTACCAGTAACGGGCAAGTATAACGCAACCAACGCTATGGTAGCGAGCTATGTGGGCAAGACCTTGGGTGTGCCTGATGAGGCAATCAAGTCAGCCCTTGCCAGTCTGAACTTGACCCGCAATCGTACCGAATGGAAGAAGGCAACAAACGGAGCAGACATTCTCAGCGATGTCTATAATGCCAATCCAACGGCCATGCGATTAATTTTGGAAACCTTCTCTAGCATTCCAGCAAATGAAGGCGGCAAGAAAATCGCAGTTTTAGCAGATATGAAAGAACTGGGTAGCCAGTCCGTTGATCTCCACAATCAGATGATTTTGAGCCTGTCGCCTGATGTGCTAGACACCGTCATTTTCTACGGTCAGGATATTGAAGGTCTGGCCCAGTTGGCTAGTCAGATGTTCCCGATTGGAAAAGTCTATTTCTTTAGGAAAAATGCAGAGCAGGATCAGTTTGATGACTTGGTTAAACAGGTTCAGTCAGTTTTAGGTCCAAACGACCAAATCCTTCTCAAGGGCTCTAATTCTATGAATTTGGCCAAGCTGGTTGAGGAATTAGAAAAGTAAAGAAAGACTTATTTATTCAATTAGCTCTTGTTACTTCTGTCGATATTTGATATACTAATTAAAATACTTGTCAAGGAGGCTCCAGTGTTTGAAGTGTTTTTTACCAGTCATCGCAGTCAAGCTCCCCAGCTGGATATTTTGACCTATCTGTCGCTCTTGCTCATCTATGTTGGCCTGCTTTACTTAGCAGTTGTTTATCATCGTTCGCCTAAGATCAGACGATTCTTTTGGGGCTTGCAATGCCTTCAGGTCATTGCCCTTTATTCCTGGTACATGGCCGTAGACTGGACCTTGTCCGAGAGTCTCCCCCTCTATCATTGTCGATTGTCTATGCTCTTTATGCTTTTTGCCAAGCCTGGTCCGCTCAAGCGGTATTTTGCCTGCCTGGGACTCTTTGGCTCTCTTGTGGCCTTTGTCTATCCAGTTTTTGACCCCTTTGCTTTCCCTCACGTCACCATTTTGAGCTTTATTATCGGCCATTACGCTTTGGCGGTTAACAGCCTTATCTATCTGCTGTCTGAGCAGAAGGAGGATGATTTGGACAGGACCTTTGTGATTCGGGTGACACTGTTGACCCATAGTTTGATGTTGCTAGCCAATCTCTTTTTGAAGGGCAATTATGGATTTTTATCAAAAACGCCCTTGATTAACAGTGAAAATGTTGCCTTCAACTTCTTATTGGAGACCGGGCTCTTTGTATTTGCTGTTCTGCTAGTTAATAGTTTGGTTCAGAATCTTCTAAAAAAAACGGATTGGAACTGGGTTAGACATTGATTTTCAGATAGTTTGAAAATTCCCTTGAATTTCGGTATAATGAGAGAGTTGCAGTAGTGGCTCTCTTTTTTTGTACTCTTTTGATTTGGTGGGCAAAAGAAGAAGTCAGCTCTGCTATGGACCAAAGAAAAAAGGAATAACAATCATGTCACTACAAGAAGAAATCAAGAAACGCCGCACCTTTGCGATCATCTCTCACCCGGACGCGGGTAAGACTACCATTACTGAGCAGTTGCTCTATTTTGGGGGCGAAATTCGTGAAGCAGGTACGGTCAAGGGGAAAAAGACTGGTAACTTTGCCAAGTCTGACTGGATGGATATCGAGAAACAGCGTGGTATCTCTGTTACATCGTCTGTTATGCAGTTTGACTATGCGGGCAAGCGTGTTAACATTTTGGATACGCCAGGACACGAGGACTTCTCTGAGGATACCTATCGGACCTTGATGGCGGTGGATGCGGCTGTCATGGTGGTGGACTCTGCCAAAGGTATCGAGGCCCAAACCAAAAAACTCTTTGAGGTTGTTAAGCACCGCAATATTCCTGTTTTTACTTTTATCAACAAGTTGGACCGTGATGGTCGTGAGCCGCTTGATTTGTTGCAGGAGTTGGAAGAAGTCTTGGGCATTGCTAGCTACCCGATGAACTGGCCAATCGGTATGGGGAAATCCTTTGAGGGACTTTATGACCTCCATAACAAACGCTTGGAACTCTACCGTAGTGATGAGCGTTTTGCAAGCTTGGATGAAGGCGACAAGCTTTTTGGCTCTAACCCCTTTTATGCTCAAGTTCTGGATGATATTGAACTTTTGGCGGAAGCTGGGAATGAATTTTCAGAGCAGGCGATTTTGGACGGCGATTTGACACCTGTTTTCTTCGGTTCAGCCCTGACCAACTTTGGTGTGCAGACCTTCCTTGACACCTTCTTGGAATTTGCTCCAGAGCCACATGGACACAAGACGACAACTGGTGATGTCATTGATCCACTCAACAAAGACTTTTCAGGCTTTGTTTTCAAAATCCAAGCCAACATGGACCCTCGTCACCGCGACCGTATCGCCTTTGTCCGTGTGGTTTCGGGCGAATTTGAACGCGGCATGGCGGTCAACCTGCCTCGTACAGGTAAGGGAGCCAAGTTGTCCAACGTGACCCAGTTCATGGCAGAATCCCGTGAGAATGTGGAAAATGCAGTAGCGGGTGACATTATCGGGGTTTACGATACAGGGACCTATCAGGTAGGGGATACCTTGACCGTAGGCAAGAACAAGTTTGAGTTCGAACCGCTACCAACCTTTACCCCTGAAATTTTTATGAAAGTTTCTGCTAAAAACGTCATGAAACAAAAATCCTTCCACAAGGGAATCGAGCAACTGGTACAGGAAGGGGCTATCCAGCTCTACAAGAACTACCAGACTGGCGAGTATATGCTGGGTGCCGTTGGGCAGCTCCAGTTTGAAGTTTTCAAACACCGCATGGAAGGCGAGTACAATGCCGAGGTAGTCATGACCCCAATGGGTAAAAAGACTGTCCGCTGGATCAAGCCAGAAGACCTGGATGAACGCATGTCCTCAAGCCGCAACATCCTAGCCAAAGACCGCTTTGACCAACCCGTCTTCCTCTTTGAAAATGACTTCGCCCTCCGCTGGTTCGCGGACAAGTATCCGGATGTGGAGTTGGAAGAGAAGATGTAGCAAATATCTGGGAGATATTTGCTATCGGGAGATGGGAACTGACGGAAGTCAGTTTACAGCTGTTCAGCTTTGAAAATCAAGTTAAAACTTCGTTAAGTCGCTTCGATGAACTTCAGTTCAATCTTCAGCTAATCCAATCAATCCTATAAGAAGTCAGGCAAGTCCTGGCTTTTTTTAATTTTGTTATCATTGCAACAAAAGTATTATTATAATATACTATAGTTATATAAATGGAAATGGATTGGAGGTCTGAACTTTGATTTACTACCTTAGAAAATGCAAGTTGGCAGTAGTTGCTTATATTGCTGTGTCGGTGGTCTATGCTCTGATTTTAGCGGCAACGGGTTTTATTTATGCGCGTGTTTCGGAAGCGGCCTTATCTGGTGACCAAAAGGCATTTGTGACTAGTTCGGTGATTGCAGTGGTATTCTTTTTATGTGACGGTTATTTTGATTACCTGCCGCGCTATCTCAAGTTTAAGGCAATCAATCAGATTATGGAAGAGACGCGCAATCAATTAATGATGGTCTATGCGAGTGAGGACTTAGGAGAGGCAGCAAAAGACAGTCAGGCAGATAAGGTCCATGTCTTGGTTCATCATCTGAACATCTTAGAAACTACCTATCTAACGCCGCTTCTATCCATGGTGACAAGCATATTAGTCTTTAGTTTTTCCTTGATAGGGGCTCTTTATCTTCAAGGAACCATGGCTATGATTATGTTGGCGCTCTGCTTTATTCCATTTTTGGCTCCGATGATTAATAAGGGGATTTTAGCTCGTGCGACAAAGGACAGTCAAGAGGAGAAGAATGCTTATCTCGCCTTGTTTAGTGAGTTTGTAGAAGCTCTCTCTTTTATCCGCATCAGCACCATCACGCCAGTTTTTAAAGACAAGCTGGCGGCATCCAATCAGGAATACACCAGGCGTGCTAACCGTTTTGCCAAAAAACAATCCCAGACCTATGCGGTTTCCTACAGTTTGAGCAGCATAGTCTATTCAGGTTCATGGATTATTGGAGGGATATTTGTTTTCCAAGGTCTGCTGAACATTTCAGATTTGATTGCTATGACAACCCTGATGGGGACGGTGGCTGGGCCTATCCAAACCATGTCAGGCTTGCTGACGGATTATCTGTCTAGTCGGACGGTTGTGGAGGAGTTGACAGGTCTCTTAAATAGGAAGGAAGAAGGTCAAGCTGCCAAGCCAGTTTTGAAGGAATCCATTACGAGCCTTGGTCTGGAAGGGATTGACTGTCGCTATCAGGACCATCTGATTGTGGAGAATTTTTCTTATCTTTTTCAAGCCAATAAAAAATATGCTATCTTGGGCAAGAGTGGGAGTGGGAAGACGACCTTGCTCCGCCTCTTGCTGGGGATTCAGAAACCAGAGGCTGGAAGAGTCCTGGTCAACCAGAGGAATCTGGCAGAACTGGACCAGCTTGCCCTCTTTCGGAAAGTCTATTACCTACCGCAGAAAACCAATCTATTTACAGCTAGCATCGGGGATAATTTGACCTTGTTTGCGCCTTTAGATGAGAATAAAGCAATGGGTTGCTTGCGGCAAGTTGGTTTAGAGGACTGGTTCTATCGGCAGGGAGATGGATTTGCTACTCTCTTGACCTCTTCTCAGCAATTATCAGGTGGGGAAGAGAGACGGTTTGATTTGGCGCGTGCCCTTTACCGTGATGCAGAGGTCTTTTTATTTGATGAACCTACAACAGGCTTAGATTCTCAAAGCGAACAATTGATTGCAGATAGTCTCGAGAAAATAAAGGACAAACTGGTGATTGTTGTGACACACTCTCAGGAGGAAATTTTTTTAGCCCTCTTTGATGAGCAGGTCCATCTATCAGTTTGACAGCAGCAAAAACTCTTCTGGGGTTTTTGCTTTTTTTAGGCTCTTTGTCAACTGTAGTGGGTAGGTGAAAAGCTAACACCTAGAGAGGACGAAATTCGTTCTCTCTTTTTGTATATTCAAAGAAATATATATCTTGTTTTTAAAGTTCGTAAAGTTCCTAAATCCGAATACTTGCCTCTTGATGTCTTTGATGAGTTTATTGGTCGCTTCCAGTTTAGCGTTGGAATATGGAAGCACCATGGTGTTCGTGATGTACGTTTTATACTTTAGAAATGTCTTAAAAACAGTCCTAAAGGTTGGATTGACAAGATTCAGATTGTCCTCTAGAAGATCGAAGAAATGTTTCAAGTTCTTCTCTTGGAAATGGAAGAGAAGGACCTGGTAGAGTTCGTAATAGAATTTCAGTTCCACAGAGAAATTCAATGTCTTCTGGACAACCTCTTTCGGTGTTACTGTTTGCCCAAAAGTTCGGGAATAGAAGCTATTCAGAGACAGTTTACGGCTATCTTTTTGGAGAATACGCCAGTGATTTTTCATGGATCGATAAGGTAGGGAACGCGTATCGAAAGTCTTCATAATATCAATTCTAGTCGTCATCATAGCACGGCTCAGGTGTTGGATAATGTGAAATCTATCAAGGACAATTTTAGCTTTTGGGAGTGAAACAGTCTGGGAATAGACTGTTTCAGCCTGAGCCTAGAGATAGGAAAGCGAAGGGGCTAGCCAATTTGTAGTAGACGCTAAACATAGCATGGTCACGACCTTGACAGTTTCTCTGACCGCCCTAGGATACTTGTAGAAATAGTTCTTGATGGTGGTTTGGCGGTTGTTGTCAAGAATGGTCACAATCGATCTCGTCTCAAAATCCTGAGCAATAAAGGCGAGTTTTCCCTTGTTCCGACTAAATTCATCCCAGCTTAAGACTTTTGGTAATTTCATAAAATCATTCTCAAATTGAAATTGAGCCAGTTTCCTCTGGATGACTGACACGGAGATATGTAGTCTCCTAGCGATGGCTATATTGGTCATATTTTCTGTATGAAGTTGTGTGACTTTCTCCCAAATAGGTTGGGAAATCTGATAGTTTTTCTTGATCAGAGGTGTCTCAGATACGGTCACTTTTTGGCAAGATTTGCATTGAAACCGGCGTTTTTTAAGCAGGAGGAAGGTTGGAAACCCCTGACAATCTAAAATAGGGATTTTTGACGACTTTTGAAAATCGTACTTGATACACTCCCCTTGGCAATGAGGATAGCTAGGGCTGTCATAATCCAGCCTTGCCCGAATTTCCAGATGGGTCTGATGTTTTAAAACGAAGAGAATTTTGATGTTTTTGTCTTTGATTCCAATTAGTTCTGTGGTATGATGAAGTAGTTCCATATGAGTCTTTCTAATGTGAGTGTGGTTGCTTTTCATTATAGGTCATATGGGATTTTTTGTATACACTCAAAAAGGCTACATAATCTCTACAGTGGATTTACCCACTACAGAAATTATAGAGCCTTTATTAAGCATTCGAGTATTCGAGTGCTTTTCTTGTACCCAAAATAGAAAGGAGTAGGGTTATGAACAAGCATAGCACAAAGAAATAATAGCAGAAGTTGAGTAAATGTTCTATTCTTTGCCTGTTTTAGAGCATATCGGAGCTATTCGCCAAAGCTGGTACTTTAGGCTTGAAGACAGTAGCTTTCTTGCCAAAACTATAATGAATTGATATAATGAAGAGTATTACCCTTAAAGGATGAATGATGAATTTAGAAGATTTGAAAAAACGACAGGAGAAGATTCGTAACTTCTCTATCATTGCCCATATTGACCATGGGAAATCAACGCTGGCTGACCGTATTTTGGAAAAAACAGAGACAGTTTCTAGCCGTGAAATGCAGGCCCAGCTCCTAGACAGCATGGATTTGGAGCGTGAGCGTGGCATTACCATCAAGCTCAATGCTGTCCAGCTCAATTACAAGGCCAAGGATGGTGAGACCTATACCTTCCACCTGATTGACACACCGGGGCACGTTGACTTTACCTATGAAGTTTCTCGGTCTTTGGCAGCCTGTGAAGGTGCGATTTTGGTGGTCGATGCTGCTCAAGGTATTGAGGCTCAGACCTTGGCCAACGTTTATCTGGCCCTGGACAATGATTTGGAAATCCTGCCCATTATCAACAAGATTGACTTGCCAGCGGCTGACCCAGAACGTGTCCGTCATGAAATCGAAGATGTAATCGGACTGGACGCCTCAGAGGCTGTCTTGACGTCCGCAAAAGCGGGTATTGGCATCGAGGAAATCCTTGAGCAAATCGTTGAAAAAGTGCCTGCACCAACTGGTGATGTCGAGGCGCCCCTTCAAGCATTGATTTTCGACTCTGTTTACGACCCATACCGCGGTGTTATTTTGCAGGTCCGCATTGTCAATGGTGTGGTCAAGCCCGGCGACACCATTCAAATGATGTCCAATGGCAAGACCTTTGACGTGACAGAAGTGGGAATTTTCACACCCAAAGCCATGGGGCGTGACTACCTGGCAACGGGTGACGTAGGTTATATTGCGGCCTCCATCAAGACGGTTGCGGATACCCGTGTCGGTGATACGGTGACCTTAGCTGACAATCCTGCCTCTGAACCCTTGGCTGGCTACAAACAGATGAACCCAATGGTCTTTGCTGGTATCTATCCGATTGATTCCAACAAGTACAATGACTTGCGTGAGGCCTTGGAAAAACTCCAGCTCAATGATGCGAGTCTGCAATTTGAGCCTGAAACTTCGCAGGCCCTTGGATTTGGTTTCCGCTGTGGTTTCTTGGGACTGCTGCACATGGATGTTATCCAAGAACGGATTGAGCGGGAATTCAACATTGACCTGATCATGACAGCGCCGTCGGTGGTTTACCATGTCAATATGACAGACGGTGAGTCGATCGATGTGGCCAACCCATCTGAGTTTCCAGACCCAACCAAGATCGCCACTATCGAAGAGCCTTACGTCAAGGCACAAATCATGGTACCGCAGGAATATGTCGGTGCAGTCATGGAATTGGCCCAACGCAAACGCGGTGACTTTGTGACTATGGATTACATCGATGATAATCGTGTCAATGTCATTTACCAAATCCCGCTGGCTGAAATTGTCTTTGATTTCTTTGACAAGCTTAAGTCCTCAACCCGCGGCTATGCGAGCTTTGACTACGAGATTTCTGAATACCGCTCATCTAAACTGGTGAAAATGGATATTCTCCTCAATGGCGACAAGGTCGATGCCCTCAGCTTTATCGTCCACAAGGAATTTGCCTACGAACGTGGGAAAATCATCGTGGACAAGCTCAAGAAAATCATTCCACGTCAACAATTTGAGGTGCCAATCCAAGCCGCTATCGGTCAAAAAATCGTGGCCCGTAGCGACATTAAGGCCCTCCGCAAAAACGTTTTGGCCAAGTGTTACGGTGGTGACGTTTCCCGTAAACGCAAACTCCTAGAAAAACAAAAGGCCGGTAAGAAACGCATGAAAGCCATCGGTTCTGTCGAAGTACCACAAGAGGCCTTCCTCAGCGTCCTCAGCATGGATGAAGATGATAAAAAATAAGTCAGGAAGGGCTGGGCAGATGCCTAGCCCCTTTCCTATAGGTTGAGCAATGAAAACAATTTTCGATTACCAAAGTCAAGGCCAAGCAGGACAAATTGACTCCTATGTCCTGCTCAGCAACTCGCCCCGCAGAAAAGAGCTTTTGCAATTTTTAGCGCCAGAAATCCAGTCGGTAGAAGTTGATGAACGCAGGATTGAAGAACAGTTTATGGCTGAATTCGCTGCGGATGATTTTCTGACCCGGGCCGCCAAGACCTGTTGTGAAATTTCCAAGGCCAAGTCTGACCTGCCTCTGGAGCCGGGTAAGCTCTACATTTCAGCGGACACCATTGTGGTGGCGGACGACCGAATTTTTAATAAACCGCTTGATTTGGCGGAGGCTGAGGCCATGTTGCGCTCTTATTTCGGCAAGACCCATCAGGTTGTGACCTCGGTCTGCCTACGCACTGCGGATTCATTGGATGTCTTTTACACTGTGGCAGAGATTGACTTTGTCGACTATTACCCGGCGCTTGAGGAGCCTATCCAGACCTACATCCATGACAAGCAGCCCCTGGACAAGGCTGGTGCCTACGGTATTCAGGAGCTGGACCCACGCTTTGTGGCCGGGATTTCAGGTGACATTCATACCATCATTGGCCTACCCGTCGCTGAGGTTTCCCGTAGGATTTTTTCTACAAAGGCTTTGGAAAATAGCAGAGCACTTTAGACCATTGAGAAAAGGAAGTTTATGAGCTTAGATATTGAGAAGTACCGGCAGCTGGCCCTGCAAAAACAGGGAGAGCACCGCAAATTTTTGGCTAGCTTGAAGAAAAAGCCACCGAAAAATTTAGATATAATTGTCAAGGAATTGCACGACGAAGTCTTCCAAGAAATTGACTGCACCCAATGTGCCAATTGTTGCAAGGATTTAGGACCAGACTTGACGGAGGCGGATATTACCCGCATGGCCAAGCTCTTTCGGATGAAATTGTCGACCTTTGAGTCCACCTATCTACGGGTGGATGAGGATGGCGACAAGGTCTTCCAGTCCATGCCCTGTCCATTTCTGGGCCCTGACAATCTCTGTGACGTCTATGACGCCCGTCCCAAGGCCTGCGCAGCCTTTCCCCATACCGACCGAAAGCGTTTCTATCAGATTAACCATCTGACCTTGAAAAACACGCTCATTTGCCCAGCAGCCTATCTTTTTGTGGAGCGGTTGAAGGAGAGAGTGTAAGAAAGAATTCATCGAAAGGAAATACTATGGAAAAATTTTGTCAGTCTTGTGCTATGCCTTTGAATTTACATGGCCTAGATGTTCGTGGAAGTGAGAAAGATGGGACGAAATCGTCTATCTATTGCTCTTATTGTTATGTCAACGGTCGTTTTGTAGAGCCAGACATCAGTTTTGAAGAAATGTTAGCTAAGGGCAAAACTGCTATTTCAAATGGTCAAGGAAATGCCTTTATCAAATGGTTAATGAAGGCCAGCTATCCTATGATGCTCAAGAAAACCAAACGCTGGAAAGCTTAGTGAGTCCTCTGACAATAGTCAGAGGATTTTTCTGTCGTGTTCATATTCTGATTTTTATTCTAATTAGTGCTATAATAGTATTTGTTGAGTTCAGGTAAGAGGAGGTAGTTATGTCATTATTATTGTCACCGGTTGAGATTGCTGGTTTGTCGCTCAAAAATCGTGTGGTCATGCCACCTATGTGTATGTACGAAGTCAAGGCTGAAGATGGGTTGCCAACGGCCTTCCATCATGCCCACTATGGCGCGCGTGCTATCGGCGGAGTTGGCCTGATTATCCAAGAAGCGACGGCTGTAGAACCAGATGGTCGGTTATCTAAGCATGACTTGGGCATTTGGACAGATGAACAGGCACAGGCTCTAGCCAAATTAGTTTCGGAATTGAAGGCTTTCGGAAGTAAGGTCGGTATCCAGCTCAGTCATGGTGGCCGTAAGGCCAAGGATGCGGAACTGCCCCTTGCTCCGACTGCTCTTGCCTTTAACCAAGATTACAAGGTACCGCAGGAAATGACCCTTGAAGATATTGAGCGTGTTCAGTCTGCTTTTGTGGCGGCTGCGGCGCGTGCAGCTCAGGCTGGCTACGACATGATTGAAATTCACGGGGCGCATGGCTATTTAGTCAATCAATTTCTGGAACCCTTGACCAATCAGCGGACGGATGCCTACGGTGGTAGTCTGGAAAATCGATTCCGTTTCTTGAAAGAAATTATCGAAGGTGTGAAAGCTGTCTTTACTGGTCCAGTTTGGGTGCGCTTGTCAGTGACCGCCTACGATGAGACTGGCCAGCAAAATACACTCCAAGATTACCAACAAATTGCTAAATGGTTGGAAGAACTGGGCGTGGCTTGCCTGGATATCTCAACTGGCGGTGTCATGGATACGCGACCAAATATTCCAATCTATGGTGGTTATCAGGCTGGTTTTTCTGCCAAAATCAAAGAAGTTGTCAGTATTCCAGTTACAGCTGTTGGCTTGCTTAATAGTCCAGAGTTGGGAGAATATATCTTGCAAAATGGCCAGGCTGATTTGATCCAAGTCGGTCGTGGTCTCATTCGTAATGTCAATTGGTTGGCAGAGGCGGCCGAGGTCCTGCACGACCATGATTTTCAAGTCTACAATGCCTCTTACCAACGTGGTCAGGTCAAGTAGGGGCTTTCTGGGAATGATACAGTTGAATTCACAGGCTATTTTTCAAAAAAATAAACCTCAGACTTGACTAAAAGTAGGTTTAAGTCGATACAATAGTGATGGAGGCAGCTATGTCCACGATTAAAGAAATTTCGGAGTTGCTGGGGATTTCAGCGCCGACCATCCGTTTTTATGAGAAAGAGGGAATGGTGGAGATTCCTAGAAATGAGCGGGGTATCCGTCAGTTTGATGAGCGGAGCATTGACCGGCTCAAGGCCATTGTCCACTATCGCCGTGTGGGAATGCCCTTGGAGGATATCCAGGAGATTTTGGCGGAGTTCCACAATCTTGCCCTGTCGTCGGACTTGCTCAAGAAAACGCAGGCCCAGCTGGAGGCTCAGATTGCGGCCTTGCAGGAGACCCATGCCTATCTGGTCAAGAAAATCGAGATCCATCAGCAGTTAGCCTAGCTAGAAGCTCAGGGAATTTCGGCAAATGAGCGGACAGATGCCTACTACGATATACGAAGAAAGGACGCAGAGTCCTAGTGTTTCAAAAAGGAGGAAACATGGAAAACTATACACTTTCAAATGGTGTCAAGATTCCAAAGATTGGTTTTGGTACTTGGCAGATTAAAGAAGGCGATGATGCCTACAAGAGTGTGGCGCACGCCCTCAAGGTTGGCTACACGCATGTCGATACGGCGCAGATTTATGGAAATGAGCGCAGTGTTGGTCGTGCCATCGCAGATAGTGACCTGGCGCGTGAGGATATTTTCCTGACGACAAAGGTCTGGAACGACAAGCACGATTATGAGCTTGCTAAGGCGTCGATTGAGGAATCGCTGGAAAAATTAGGCGTTGACTATCTTGACTTGCTCTTGATTCACTGGCCAAATCCAAAGGCGCTCCGTGAGAATGATGCCTGGAAGGCTGGAAATGCTGGTGCCTGGAAGGCCATGGAGGAAGCCTACAAGGCAGGCAAGGTCCGCGCTATCGGTGTATCCAATTTTATGATCCATCACCTGGAAGCCTTGTTTGAAACAGCTGAAATCAAGCCACAGGTCAACCAAGTTCTCTTGGCACCGGGTTGCACGCAGGAAGAATTAGCAGCCTTCTGCCGTGAGCACGACATTCTTCTTGAAGCCTATAGTCCACTGGGAACAGGCAGCATCTTCAAGAATAAAGTAGTGCAAGAAATTGCTGAAAAGACTGGCAAATCTGTTGCCCAAGTGGCATTACGTTGGAGCCTGCAAAAAGGATTCTTGCCTCTACCAAAATCTGTCACACCAGCCAATATTGAAAGCAATTTGAACATCTTTGACTTTGAATTGTCGGCAGATGATGTGGCGACCTTGGATAGTGTTGAAGGCGTCAGCGTCCAATCTGATCCAGACAATGTGAATTTTTAAGAAACTCAACAGCTGACGAAAGTTGGCTGTTTTTTGTGCGAGCACGGTCTGTAGACCAATCCAAGGAGAATGCGCGTGACCGACCTATTTTTGGAAAAGGGGAGAAGTTGATTGATACAACTATAGAATGAAAAGCCCATGAAGTCTTTGATTTTGAGGACTTGTTTGCATTTTGGAGATGTATCAACCAAATTCTTGTTCCTGAAACCAAATCCCGCAACAGTATGGTAAAATATAAATACAAATGAGTTGAAAAGGACAGGGGTTAAATCAAATGAAAAGAAGCCGATTACTTATCAGTATTTTAGCAACACTAATGATTTTAATTTTAGGAGGGTGTGGTATGACTTCTCAGAAAGAAACATTGAAGGAAGAGAGACAAATTGCAAAAAAGATAGCTAAAGATTTTTCGTCAAAATATTTTGCGCCAGATAAAAATGAAATCACAACGATTACCTTTTATCAGGAACCGGTCGTTTCAAACGATGCAACTGGAAATGTTACATATAAATTTTACATAAATGATAATAGTGAATGGAAAGTTGGAGCTTCAGTTAAGGAACAGACCGGTGAGATATGGGCTTATGGAAGTGATTATATTGACCTTGTCCATTCTGAACAAATTCTTCAAAATGATGATTTGACTATTAAACTTTGGGAGCAAAAGTAAATGTTAACAACAACTCAAGACAGTAAGATTCTATCAAATGTTTCCTATTGGATAGATACGAATAAATCTGACAAACCGTTTACCCTTTTAAAAGGTGAGATATTAGATACTAGAGATATCAGAGGATTATCACAGAACTTCCAAGTCCTCCAAGTTGAAGACAATCAGGCTAACGGCATGCAGGCCATGGCAGTTGCTCCAGTGATTAACTGTGATTAGGAGATATAAAATGAAAAAACGAAGAATTTTTATTAGTTTAGTAGTCGCAATGACCATTTTAATATTAGGAGGATGTGGAATGGCTGAGAGCAATAAAGAAGTGAAGTATAAAGAAGAGCAGGATAGAATGGTGGAGTATTTAGCTCAGAATTATGAAGGTGTTGAAAAAATTGAGTTTATAAATTTTGAAAAGAATAATACTACAGGTACATGGAGTAGTGATGCGATTGTTAATGACATTTATTATATAACCTTTAGCCTTAATGGATTCGGGGGAGAAATAGATGTAACTGAACATATTTCTAGAAGTAAAGGAAAAGAGTTACATCTGAAAAATGGGGAGGAAGATATAAATACTTCAAAAATACAGAAAGTTTATTTTGAGGAATAGAGAATGATAACACATAAAGATTATAATAGGATTGCTGACAAGGTTTATACGGTAGATAGTGGCAAAGAGGCTTTTCCAATTGAAAAGAGTACATTAGAAAATTATTATATGAGATACCAGAAGGGGCGGATTATGCCATAGATGCTTCTGAACTAGAACAAGAGGATATCTCATCTACTAGAGTAAGACAATTGGAGGAGTTATTGCAACAAGGAGAGTATGTCTTTGAAATCTCTATGTTATTAACTGCTTGGGGATACGATAGTGGTTTCAATTGCTTAACAGAACTTTTTGATAAAGGTTTACTCAGAGGTTTTATAGTCAATAGATTATATGGATATGATGAAACCTATAAACATATCTTGGATAACTTGATATTATTTTGGATAAATAAGGGCGCAGGAGAGGATAAAGAGATAGAAGTCAAAGTTAATCTATATATAAAAAAAATTATTCAGGATTCATTCCTAGAGATGTATGATTTAGATCCTTTGATTACATTTTTACAACTTTCTAGTACACGTCAAGAGCTTATAGAATTGATAAAACAAAATCTCGAAAAAATAACTTTGGAGCAAGAGAATTTCTTATGGAGAATAAAAAGTGATTTGAAGATAATAAACCTTTATGATAAAGATTTTGTAGACAATTTTATAAATAAATATTCTTTAGACCGAGATGATGTTTTATAATTTGTTAAAATAAGTATGGAAAATATTAAATTTTATAAAATCAATGAACCTTTTGGTGAATTTTCGAATTTTGCTCCTTTTGGTTTGTTTGATGTTTCTGGTTTATATTGGCCGACAAGTGAGCACTATTTCCAAACTCAAAAATTTGAGCAAAAGGAGCTTAGGGAAAAAATTAGATTACTTTCTAATCCAAAGGCTGCTGTTTTGGATGATGGCTATGATGCCGTTAAGAATGGACTAGGTAAAGCAGTGAAAGGTACTTGGAATACGGTAGCAAGTTGGTTTGGCGGAGGTTTAAAACATGCGTAATAAAGGACTCTTATCCGCAACGTTTGAACAGTCAAAAAAGGTTGTAAAAAAATCAGAAATCATGCGGTACAGTAATGATTTAGTATCTTCAATGAGTTTGTTAAAGAGGTTCATCCTAATTTTACCTGTTGCATTTCTGATAGGCTTGTTTTACATGTTAGGAGTAGCTCTACCGACATACGTCACCTCAGTTGATTCAATCAGTCTGGGTGAGTATACAATCAGAACTATTCACCAAATGGATTTAATCCTGTCTCCTTGGATAAAAAAGTTTATTATTTTGGAAGGCTTCATGCTTATAATAAATTTATTTCCAAAATCAGACTATGCATTTCAGTTACTATTTGGAGTCATGATTTCAATAGTTGTTACATTGATTGGTGTGTTAGGAATGCTTCCTATGTCAGTTGGTCTTACAGTAGGGGCATTCGGTTGGATTGGATTTGCCCTTCAATTACTAATCTGTATCTATCTCTGGAAATCTTTGGTAGAGTCTAGCGCAAAACAGCTAAAACAACAGCTTTACCAAGGGGTTCCTGCTGGTAAGGATTGGGGAGAGAGTCTGATGGTTGTAATCAAGAAATATGGTGGTGTTCTGTTACTACTCTCTATTGTCAATCGCTGGACTTTCAATTTTGGAGAAGTGTCTAACATTAGACCAGATATATTCAGCTTTTTGTACGGTTGGACCTTTCTATTCGTGACTGCTCTTATGATATTTGTTGCCAGTATAACATTGAAAAATTTTGTGGCAGTTTTTTACTTTTTTAAATACCGTAAAGAATACCGCCAGTTCTTTAAAGTCTCCAATGAGCAATGGTATGGCAAATGGCGTGGAAAAATGATAGATAAGAAGAAACAAAAAGAGAAATTAAAATGACAAATGAATGATTACCATTAGGAAGTATTATCTACTTAGAGGAATCAATAACAAAGTTGATGATTGTAGGAAGAGGTCCTATTTTTGAATCAGATGGGGAGAATGTGTATAGTGATTATGTAGGAGTAATTTATCCAGAAGGGATCAATCCAGAAGATGCCATTTTCTTCAACCACGAAAATATTGAAAAGGTTGTATTTGAAGGCTATAAAGATGATGAAGAAAAACGCTTTATGGAAGTGTATGAAAGTTGGGAATCTGTGTTAGAAGTAAAGAAAGTAAAAATGTAGGCAAAAGTGCTATAGCTAAATATGTTAAATCAAATAAGTCAATATCCGAGTGAGCTTGAATTACTACTAAATTCAAATTCTAAATTTGTGATTAATGAGGTTATCGAAAAAGGAAACGATATTATGATTAAAATGACATTGCTGAAATAGATAAGGAGAAACAATGAGGTTACATGAAAAATGGATAGAAGACTCTAGACAAATGGGCTTACTTGCTGTGAAAGAACAGCTACAGGCGGTTATCTATGGCTTAGCTATTGGTGATGCTTTAGGTGTTCCAGTTGAGTTCAAAGAAAGAGGGACCTATAATATTACGGATATGATTGGTCATGGAACTTATAACCAACCTTTGGGAACTTGGTCTGATGATACCTCTTTATCCTTGGCATTAATGGAACATCTTTCAGAGTGTTCTGATTTACCAGCATTAATGGATAAATTTGTGGCTTATCGCAATGGCTATTTGACCCCATACGGTGATTGTTTTGATATTGGAATTGGAACTAATCAGGCTATTGAACGCTACTTGTCAGGTGTTTTCCCTGAAGAAGCAGGTGGACAATCTGAAATGGATAACGGAAACGGGGCTCTGATGAGGCTTTCCCCTTTAGCGATTCTATTGCAAGAAGAATTTGATTTTCCTAAGAAAGTAAAAATAATTGAAAGATATACAAAAATTACCCATAGACATCCAAGAACTGTAGTTGCATCAATCTTATATATTCAAATACTTATTGGCTTGTTATTGAATAATAATCTAGAAAATACAATAAAAGGAACAAAAAAAATATTTCTAGAATCTTTCGATCAATCTCACCCTTACAGGAAAGAGTTTGAAGAATACTATGCAGACTTATTCAATAAAGAATTTTTAGAATTACCATCTTCTGAAATAGCTTCTACAGGCTATGTTGTAGATACACTAAAAGCTGTAATTTGGTGTGTAGGCACGACAGATAGTTTTAAATCAGCTATTCTAAAAGCGGTAAACCTAGGTGGTGATACTGATACAATCGGAGCGATAACTGGAACACTAGCTGGTGCTCTGTATAAAATTGATAGTATACCAGAAGAATGGATAAATAATATCGCGAATAAACTATTAATTGATAAAAAAATAAGAGACTTTCTACACTATTTTGAAGAATTAGAGTATCAAAAGAAAGGACTCAAAGCACATTTTCGAAATAGGATAAGGTAAATATGGTAAGAAATAACTTCTATGGTATAATAGTTTCATTAACCTTTGATAAAATAATTCGCCTTTGAAAGGAAAAACATCGTGACCTACAAATTTCTACTTTTCGACCTTGACCATACTTTGTTGGATTTTGCGACTGGTGAGGAGATTGCCCTCACTCAGTTTCTGGAATTTATGGAAGTGGAGGACATTCAGGCCTTTAAAGATGTCTATCGTCCGCTCAATCAGGGCATGTGGAAGGACTTGGAAAAGGGTTTGATTACCAAGAAGGAGCTGGTCAATACTCGATTTTCGCGGGCCTTTGCCCATTTCGGACGGCAGGAAGACGGAGCTGAGTTGGCCCTTCGTTACCAAGAATTTATCGGTCGTCAAGGACAGATTTTTGAGGGAGCGGATGATTTGCTTGAGACCTTGACGGAGCGTGGCTACCAGATTTATGGCGCGACCAACGGCATCACCTACATCCAGGAAAATCGTCTCAAACACTCACCCATTGGCAGCTATTTCAAGCAAGTATTTATCTCTGAGCAGATGGGGACCCAGAAGCCGGAGCTTGATTTTTATGAAAAAATAGCAGAGCAGATTACCGGTTTTGACCTGTTCAGAGCGCTCATGATTGGTGACAGCCTGACGGCAGACATCCAAGGCGGTATCAACGCTGGCATGGATACAGTCTGGTACAATCCAGCTGGCCTAGAAAATACAAGCCATCTCACACCAACCTACACCATCAGCAACTACCAGCAATTAATAGATATCTTATAAGCAGCGAGACCATTGCTTGCTTTTTTCATTTTTTCAAATCTTAAAATTCTTGTAACAATCTTGTATAAATAGTTTTAAAAAATGCAATAAATATGCTATACTAAACTAGTGTATTCTGCACAATCTATCAAAACAAAAGGAGAAACAATATGAAAAAGATTGATTGGATTGAATATTTTGAAGCTATCAATGGTCGTTCGCCAGAAGCTCATGAGATTGAAGCTGCTCTTGCCGCTGGAGAATTTTAAGAGGATGGCCATCAAAATATACCTACAGAAGAAGTTGTTCAAGAAGAAAAAGTTGATGCAGAGTCCACTGTAGAGTCTGTTTCAGCTCCAGTAGACATTCCTTCCCAGCAACCAGTTCAGGAACCAGCTCAAGCCTTCGCTCAGCAAACCAATGCTCAAGCGCAACAAGTACAGCCACAGCCAACGGTACAGCAGGTAAATCCGCAGGCCTTACAACAAGCGCCAGCTGCACCATCAGCATTCGGTCTCTTCTTCAAGCAGTTTAGAGAGTGGATTGTGTCTGCTTGGAAGAAACCAACTTCAATTGCCAGCCATACCCACAAATATAACGGTTTGACCTCTCTCTTGCTCATCGCCTTTTTCGCAGCCCTGACGATTTATTTCCCAATGGTTAAGGCGGCAAACAGTGTCAATAGCTTTACAAATAGTCTGACTTCAGAACTCGGTAGTCTGTTTGAGGGCGCTAATGGCTACGATGCTTATGGTTCTTCCGCACCTGCAGTAAGTGTTGGACTGGATATCTTGTTTAAGACCTTTATCGGAATTGCTCTGATTATTTTTTCAATTGTCCTGGCAGGATTTGTGGTGAAACGCTTTATCTACAAAGAACAGCAATATACATTTGCTTACACTCTTGAATATTATGGTCGTTTGTTTGCGGTAAACGTATTGCTTTATGCAATTGCGGCCTTGTCAGCTGTTTTGGGAATTTTCTCTCTGGTTGGTGTTGCGACCTCTTTAGCCCTCTTTGCCGTGGGTTCAGCCAGCGTCTATGCCCTTGCTAACTTTACTAATTCATCACAGATGGACTCCTTGTATCGCTACTTTATTGCTATTTTGGTAAATGGTCTGATTATCTTTGTATCAGGAATTATTGCAGCCTCTATCGTAGGACAAATGTTCTGGTCAAGTCTCTTTTAATCAAATAGGAGTTGAAATATGGCAACGAAAGAAAAATGGATTGATTTATTTGAAAAGGTTGTTGGTAGAAAGCCAACCCCTGCTGAATTTGTTAAGGCCAAGGAAGTTGACTTTGACTTAAAGCAAATCAAGGCCATAGCAGGATTGGACAGCGACCAACAAGTAGCTGCAGAAAATGTGGCTGAGAATGGTGCAGAGACTGTAGCAGAAGCAGTTCAAACAGCCCAGCCTGTACAGCCAGTAGCGGAAGTAGTACCTGTAGCGCCAGCCCAGCCTGTTCAAGAGGTGGAGCAGGTCCTTGTGGAACAACCTGTCTTTACCACTTATCAAACCAAGCCACAGAGCAAGAAAAAGAAGATTCTCTTTGGCTTGGGTGCAGTGGCCCTACTTGCACTCGGCGCGGGCTACTACTATATGGATTCTGTGACTGGAATGGACATCGCTGTTGATGAATTCCAAACAGCAGTTGACAGCAATGATTACGACCAGATTGCGACCCTCCTATCTTCTAATGATGACAAGTGGTCCAAGTCAGAGGCTAAGGATTTTATCCAATATTTGAACTCTGAAGGCGTCGATATCAAGAGTGAGCTAGATGCCATTGAAGCATCTGGCGGAAAAAATACTTTTAACGACCAACGTGGAAATAAGTTGCTCGGATTACGTGAAAAAGGACGTAAATTAGGTCTTTTTCCAGAATACCAAGTGACCAGTTATCCGGTTGAAATTCTTGTCAATAGTGACCTGTCTGAATTATCTATTGATGATCAAAAGATTGAAGCCAACAAAGAAACGTCTTTGGGTGAACATCATTTTGCCAATAAAGAATTCAAGGCTAAGGGCAAAACCAAATCTGGAGACTTTGAAACCAGCTTGCAGCCGAATCTCAGCCAAGCTGAAGAAAACAGGATTGTCATGACTCTATCGCCTGTTCAGAAAACGCTCAACCTACACCTGCCGGTCGATAACGGCTCTATCAAGGACATCAAGGTCTTCTCTGGTGATAAGGAAATTGCCAAATCACTGTCAGACAGCGTTGAAGTTCTAGACAATCAACATCTTGATTTGAAGGTTAGCTTTAATTTTGAGGGCGCAACATTTACAACGGAATCTACCAAGGTTCTGGTCGATCCAGCAGTTGGCGAAATTTATGCGGATTTGACCATGTCTTCTGAGGAAAGCAAGAAGTTGACGGACGCTCAAAAAGCTAAGGAAAGCAAGGAAGCTCAGGCCAAAGAGGAGCAGGAAACCAAGGAAAAAATCCAGACCTTCATGAATGACTATATCGAGTCAATGCGGTCTTCTATTACCCACCGTACCGTTCAGTTTGACAGATATTTCGATACCTCAAGTGAGGTATATCGTATATATGTAAACTATATTGAGGGTGGCGGTGTTGCCAGAGCCAATATTGATTACCAAACGACGATTGATTATACTGTGACGGATGTCAAGAAAGATGGTGACAATTACGTCGTGACCGTTCATAATCAATTTAGAGAAGTTTATCTCAATGGTAAATCGAGTACCTTGACGAAAAAACAAGTCTTTAATCTGAGACAAAATGGTGATTCGTTCTTGATTTATGGAGTAAGTGAAACGTGAGGCAAATAATGATGAATAAAAAAAACTTGAGTTTTCTCTTGCTCTCCGCTCTGCTCTTAACAGCATGCGGCCAATCAGAAAGCAAGGTAGAATCAAGTAAATCAAATGACACCAGTCATTCAAGCAAGACAGCGCAAACCACGACTGAAGTGTCATCAGAAACCAGCGAAACTGCTGAAGGGTCAGAAAACAGTAGCGATGCTAGTTCGTCGTCTGAACAGGCCGAGGAGACCATTGCTACAGATGCAAACTACAACGGCTCTTATTACAGTGTCCAAGGGAAATACGGACCAGTTGTCATTGCCAATAAAAAGCATCCTCTGGCAGCTTCCTACGCTCCAGGTGAGGACCCGCAAGCTTTGGTAGCCTTCCAGAGCCTGATTGCAGACATGCAGGCACAAGGGTTCGCTGTATCGCATTCCTATAGTGGTTTCCGTTCTTACGAGACCCAGGCTGGGCTCTATCAGTCCTATGTCAATCGTGATGGTCAGGTTGCTGCCGATACCTATTCAGCCCGTCCAGGCTATAGTGAGCATCAGACAGGCTTAGCATTTGACCTAATGGACAGCGCTGGCAATCTCTTAGAAGAGCCGACCGCAGCCAACTGGGTAGCTAAAAACGCCCACAACTATGGCTTTATCGTTCGGTATCAGCCTGGAAAAGAAGCCATCACAGGCTACATGGCTGAAGCCTGGCACCTGCGTTATATTGGCCAAGAAGCGACTGACATTTACAATTCTGGCCTGACCCTGGAAGAGTATTTCGGCGTTGCTGGCGGCGGTTATCAATAATAGAAAAAAGTATTTGACCATACAAATCAGATGTGATATGATGGTTTATCTTATAAAGTCGTTTAGTTTACTTTTAGTACTTGCATCAACAGTCTGGGAGACTGTTGAAGGGTATAATGATACAGCAGATGTATTCTGCGTCAATAGTCGCAGGCATAACTGAAGTTAGGCAAGACGAGTTAACGAAGTAATAAAAGATAAACCATATGACGATAATTGGAGGAACATAATGTTTAAAGCAATGGAAGTATATTTGGTAACCAATGGTAACGGATTGGAAGCCATCGAATTTTACAAAAATGCCCTCGGTGCAACAGTTGAGCAAGTAAATTTGTTCAAGGATTTCTTGCCAGATTGTCCAGCTGAATTGGAAAATCATGTGATGAATGCACAATTCCGCTTGCCAAACGGTCAACGTTTCATGCTTTCTGATAACAACCCAGAAATGCCTTACTCAGTAGGCGACAACATCACCGTTGCCCTTACCACTGATGATGCTGAAACAGCTAAGGATTTCTACGACAAATTGTCAGTAGATGCTAAAGCCATCATCATGGAGTTGCAGGCAGTGCCATGGTCACCGGCCTACGGAAATGTTACGGACAAATTCGGCATCACATGGCAATTCAACGCAGAAGTTGAAGGCTATGGGGCGGAATACTACGCAGAAGAAAACTAAACACACAAAAAGTTCGGAGCAAATGTTCCGAACTTTTTTGGTTCCTGAAAACCACTAGCTATGCTAGTGGTTCCGTAGAGCTTCCAGCGTGGTATTAAAAAGACCTCCTAAAATGATATGATAGAAGTGGTTTCCCCGCCACTACATCACATTACAAAGGAGGTACCTCATGAGAGAGGATACAGAAAGTTTATCACATACGAAGTGGAATTGTAAATATCATATTGTTTTTGCCCCCAAATATCGTCGCCAAATCATTTATGGCAAGTACAAAGCTAGTATCGGAAAGATTCTCCGAGATTTGTGTGAGAAAAAAGGGGTTACTATTCGTGAAGCGAATGCTTGTTCTGATCATATCCACATGCTCGTCAGTATTCCACCCAAGCTCAGTATCGCACATTTATGGGCTACTTGAAAGGTAAGAGCAGTTTGATGATTTTGGACAAACATGCCAATCTAAAATACAAGTATGGAAACAAATCTTTTGGTGTCGAGGGTATTATGTTGATACGGTTGGACGAAACCAAAAGATAATTGCAGAATACATTCAAAATCAAATACAGGAAGACAGGGTAGCGGATCAGTTAACTTTGTTTGAGACTGTAGATCCGTTCACTGGCGAACCAAATAGGAAGAAGTAACTGAGGTACTTTAGCACCTGCTCGAGAAAGTGGTGCGCGAGGAAATCATTTCAGTGTGTCTTTGACCCTGGCCGGAAAAAGCGGCTTATAGCCGCAGAGCAAACCACCAGTTCACACTGGTGGTTTTAATTTGTATATTATCAATAACTAGCGACTAACCATAACTGGTTGAGTATAATGTTCATGTAGAGTCCTGCCAGCTTGCTCAATAAACTCATCAAGGTAGGACGGTGATTGGATAGTTGGGTTTCGATAAAAGACAAATTCAATGGTGAAGGATGGCTCAGCAATTTCATAAATACTGCATTTGTTAAAGTTACTAGGTATAGTTACAACCTTTGGTAGAAACATATTCCCAATTCCTTTTTTGACCATGCCAATTGCTGTGTACGTATTTGAGGTTTCATGGATACAATTGATTGATATGTTTTCTTGAAAATACGCAGTATCAATAATTTTTCTAAAAACATAGTGTTCATTCAATAATATGACAGGCAAGTTATGAAGTTGTTTCATATCCAATGAATTTTTTAGTAGCTCGCGCTGTCTAGTTGGTTGGAAGAGAGAGGATGATTCGGAAGCGATGAGACACATGCTGGAGTCAAAAACGTGGATTGTTTCAAAGTTGCTGTCCTCATTTCCGATACCAAATAGGAGGTCTAAATCGCCTTCATTTAGCATATTTAGAAGGACTTTTGAAGTATTTTCAACGAATTTAAATTCTACCTTGTCCATTGTATTTGTAACGATAGGATAAATAGCTGGTAGAAAAATAGGAGATAACATGGGGTTGATGCCGATACGCAACAGTCCCTTTTTTTCTTTGGCAATAGAGGATAATTGATCCAACATAACGCTGTGAAGTACGTCCACTTTTTCTAAGAAGGCTAAATAAATTTCACCAGCCTGAGTTAATTTCATTTCACGATAGCGGCGTTCAAATAGTTTAGCTCCTAACTCCTCTTCAATTTCTTTTAATATTCTCGAAATATAGGGCTGTGTTACATAGAGTGATTCGGCAGCAGCTGTGATGCTTCCTAAGGAAATGATGGCTTCAATGATGCTTTTTTTAGAAATACTCGACATTTATACACCTCCATTTTTTTAATTGTTTTAAATTATATTAACATTTTACCATAATGATTTTGTTATGGAAAGCATTCTGTTTTGGCATTTCACAAAGTTACTATATCGTATTATAATTTGTCTATAAAGTAAATGAAGCGCTTCCAATAATTTAATAATTCACAAACTAACAATTATAAAAAGGTATAAACTTATTTTTTTAGAACATGGAGGAAATCAATGGATCCTGGACTTATCAGTCTGATAGGGGTTCTCCTATCGTTAAGTCTTCTTATTTACCTTGCTTATAAGGGCTTTCCAATACTTTTTCTAAGTATTATCAGTATGTTGCCGATGATTCTTTTATCTGGCGGAAATATAAACGAGCTGATACAGGAAAATTATATGACTGGCTTTGCAAATTTTGCTCAGCGAAACTGGCTCATTTTCTTCTTCTCAGCAGTATTTGGTCAGATGATGGGAGATTCTGGAGCAGCAAAAGTGATTGCTTATACTTTTGCAGGATTTGCTCGGAAATTTCCAGGTAAGGAGCAACTAGTTGCAATTTTGACCCTGATTTTTATTTCATCGACCTTATCATATGGTGGCATCTCGGTCTATGTCTTGGTCTTTACAATGGTGGCTATTTCTAAGGAAATATTTCAAGAGCTAGATATCCCTTGGCACATGTACACATGTAATGGATTAGCTGCTGGAGTTATTACTATGTCGATGATACCTGGAACACCCTCGATTCAAAATATTATGCCTACGGAGTATCTGGGGACTACGACCATGGCCGCCCCTATACTTGGCTTAATTCTTGCCGTCTTGGCTTTGATAATGGGTGTCGGCTATATCGAATTTCGTTTGAGGCAGGCTCAAAAAAGGGGAGAAGGATTTTATAAGACTGGTTATAGGATTGCAGAGTCAGATATCAAAACTGAGACAGATATTCCTAATATTCCATTATGGCTTTGTTTCTTGCCTTCGATTGTCTTGTTCCTTTTTATGAATATCTTGAAATTCTCGCCACCTATTAGTCTACTCATTACTATTACAGTGACTTACCTGCTGTTCTACAAGCACTTGAAAGGAATTTTTGCTACTATTCAAAAAGCGACCACAAACACTTTGAATGCAGTAGGAGCTACTTGTTCAGTGGTTGGGTTTGGTACAGTGGTGGCGGCTCTACCGGCCTTTCAGTACATCATTTCCGGTCTGGATAAGATTCCTGGTCCGCCTGTAGTCCAGTTGGTCATCGCAGTTAACATTGCTTCCGCAATTACCGGATCATCAGCAGGTGGATTGGGAGTTGGCTTGCAGGTCTTTGGTCAGCGCTTTCTTGATCAGGGAATTCCGGCTCCGGTCATTCATCGTCTAGCAGTTGTCTCTGCTGGTGGCCTAGATTCTTTACCGCATAACGGAGTTGTTATCAATTCCTTAGCTGTTATGCGCTTGACTCACAAGGAATCTTATCTAAATACCTTTGTAACATCAGTTGTGATTCCAATTATTTGTGCCTTTGTTGGTGCAATGCTTTATCAAATGGGTATATGGTAACTTTTACCAAATTATTTAGACATACAGAGAAACTTGAAGGGTGTGAAAATACCTTCCAATCTTTAGGAGGAAAATAAAAATGAGTGAAATTAAACGTGTTGCTGTCATCGGTTCAGGCTTAATGGGGCGTCAAATTGCCCTGAATTCAGCCCTCTATGGCTATACAGTCTTTTTGAATGATAAGAATGAAGAAGCTTTAGAAAAAGCAAAAGAGTGGACAGTCGATTATCTTAATGGACGCATTGCCAAAGGGAAGTTAACCCAAGAGCATATCGATGATGTCAATAAAGTTTTATTCTTTGAACCAGATATAAAATTAGCAGTAGAAGATGTAGATTTAGTCATTGAAGCCATTATTGAGGATCGCCAGATTAAGTTTGATTTCTTCAAAGAAGTGACTGAATTGGTAAAACCAGGTACTATTCTTGCTACAAACTCTAGTTTCATGGTGTCTTCCTTGTTCAAAGATGCTGTTAGAGAACCAGAATTGTTGGCTAATTTCCATTACTTTAATCCAGCTTTGGTAATGAAATTGGTTGAAGTAGTCAAAGGCGAACACACTTCTATGGAAACTGTTGAACGATTAATGGATTTTGCCCGCAATACTGGTAAGGACCCTGTCTTTGTTATGAAAGAAAATGATGGATTCTTAGCGAACTCTGTACTCCGTGCTGTTTCTCGTAAAGCCATGGAACTCTATGATGAAGGCATCGCATCATATCAAGATATTGATACAGCTGTCGAAAAAGGTCTCAATTATCCGATGGGCCCATTCCGCTTGATGGACTTGACCGGTATTGACCTAGCCTATCTAGCTGCCAAACGTCAGCAAGATGAAACTGGAGAGCGTCGTCCAGGTATTGAGTTGTTGGAGAAAATGTACAACGAGAAAAAATGGGGCCGTAAAACAGGCGAAGGTTTCTATAAATATACGAAATAAAATTTTAAAAAATATATTATAAAAATGGAGGAACATATTCATGTCTCAACAAGAAGTAGTGATTGTTGCCTATGGTCGCTCAGCTGTTGCTAAAGCGGGTAAGAAGGGTTTCTTGCGCCTACAACATCCGGTTGATTTTGCCGGCAAGGTTTTGGAAGGGGTGTTAGCAAAAGTACCGAATCTTCCAAAGGAAGAAATCTATGACGTTGTTGTCGGAACAGCCAAACCAGAAGCGGAACAAGGGAACAACGTCGCTCGTCTCATTGCTCTGAGAGCTGGCTTACCGTATAGTGTATCTGCTCAAACGATTAACCGTTTCTGTTCATCAGGTCTACAATCGGTTTCTACAGCAGCAAATATGATTTGGTCCGGTGAAGCAGACGTAGTAGTAGCTGGTGGTGTGGAATCTATGTCCAAACTGCCAATGACAGGAAATCCTGCTACCCGTGATCAATGGATTTCAGATAATGAACCTGGTCTTTATACGCCAATGGGAATTACAGCAGAAAATGTAGCAGAAAAATATGGTGTGACCCGTGAACAAATGGATGCTTTCGCTGTTGAAAGTCACCACCGTGCAGAGGCTGCTCAAAAAGCTGGTAAGTTTGTTGACGAAATTATCCCAGTGATTGGAAATGACCTAGAGGGCAATGAGTTTGAATTCAAAGATGACCAAGGTATTCGTTATGGTTCGACCATGGAAGCTTTAGGTGCTTTGAATCCTGTCTTTAAAGAAAATGGTACTGTAACAGCTGGACAGGCATCGCAAGTTTCAGACGGTGCAGGATTTGTAGTTCTTATGTCTCGTAAGCGGGCAGAGGAATTAAACATTAAACCGGTTGCCAAATTCCTTGGTTTCAATGTTGCAGGGGTAGATCCAAATATCATGGGAATTGGGCCAATAGAGGCAGTACCACGTTTGTTAAATCGCTTGGATGTCAAAGTAGACGATATTGATGTTATTGAATTGAACGAAGCCTTCGCAGCTCAAGCCCTTCCAATCATCGATACTCTGGGCTTTGATCCAGCTAAGGTCAATCCAAATGGTGGAGCAATCGCCCTTGGTCACCCACTTGGTGCAACAGGTGCTATCTTGATTTCAAAAACAATTTCAGAATTGAAACGAACAAAAGGCAAACTTGGATTGATTACCATGTGTATCGGTGGCGGAATGGGCGCTGCTGGTCTGATTGAACTAATCGAAGATGAGACTTAGTTTCTAGAAAGTGTGTGTGCTATGGAACTAATCAGTCTTATCGGAATGCTGTTTGGGATTGGATTCTTCATTTTCTTATGTGCGAAAGGATTTAATCTAGTACTATCAGCACTACTCTCCGCTTTTATCATTATTCTGACATCAGGTTTACCTATGTTGGAATTGCTCAAAACTGCCTGGGCACCAGGGTTTGCTTCCTTTATTCAAAACTTCTTTCTTATTTTTGCCGCTGGTGCCATTTTTGGTCGTTTGCTCAATGACGGTGGAGCATCAAAGTCTATCGCTATGGGCATCTACAGAGCTATCTCAAAATTGAAGAAGAATCAAAAGTTCTGGGCAGTTGCGTTTGTACCTGTTATGTATGCCATCCTATCCTATGTTGGAGTTTCAGGCTTAGTCATTGTCTATACGGTCATTGACGTATCGGCAGAACTGTTCAAGAAATTTAATATTCCTTGGAGGCTTTATACCAATGGTGGATCGGCTGTTATTGGCGCTCTCTTTATCGGTGGGTCTCTCCAATTGACCAATATTACACCCTCTCAATTTACAGGTCAGCCTATTACAGCTGGTATGGGACTTTCCCTAATCTGTGCACTAGTTTTCTATGCCTATCAAGCTTTCTTTATCGTTTATGATTTAAAAGTTGCGGAGAAGCGTGGTGAAGGATTTGATGAAACTGGTGCTAATTTCTATGCAGGACTTGGAAATAGCAGTGCGGATGAAGATTTACCTTCTGTATCGTTGTCAATTCTTCCAATTGTTGTCATGATTGCTTTGGCGGGTTTCCTTAAAGTTGATGTACTGTATTCGATTACAGCTGGCTGTATCCTTTGTGTCATTCTTTTCTTCAAGCGTTATAAAGCCTTGGATAAGACAATTACAGGAGCTCTATCGTCCGCCTACGCACCAATTTTTGGTGTCGCTGCAACGTCAGCTATAGGTTCAGTTATCAAAGTTGTTCCTGGATTTGCCTTGGTAACTGCTGGCTTGGATATCTTTTCTCCAATGACAAAGGGTGTGCTTCTAATCTCGCTAGTATCCTTTATTACAGCAACAGGAGCAGGTGCTATCAACTCTTTTGGTGCAGAGGTAAATGCTATGTTTACTGAGCAAGCTGGTCTGACGGCAGCAACCTCCCATCGTCTTATGGCCATAGCGGCATCTACATCTATTTCGGCTCATTCGCCAGGTGTAAATAATGCCATGGAATTAGCAAAATTAGAATATCGCAAAGGGATTGTAGTCTACCTTAGGACAGGGCTTCTGGGTGGTGTTATCTCTATTATCGTCGCAATGATTCTTATCAAATTAGGAATATTTGTCTGATGTTAAATAACATTGGAAAAAGCTTGACATGTAATTGTGCAGGTCTGTCGATATTTCTACATTCGACAGGATAAAAAAATGTATTGAAAGGAGTACATATAATGAGTTTGAAAAAACCTTTAGAGGGTATAAAAGTCGTTGAATTAGGAACGTTTATAGCCGTTCCTACGGCAACCAGATGGCTGGCTGACTGGGGTGCAGAAGTTATCAAAATTGAGGGTTTGCAAGGAGATGATTGGCGTCACATAGGTCCAGGTTTCCGAACACCAAAAGCTGATGATGAAAACCCACTTTTTACCGTTCAAAACGCAAACAAAAAACTCTTGGCTTTGAATTTGAAAACCAAGGAAGGTCTGAAAATTCTATTTGATTTGATTAAAGAAGCAGATGTTTTCATTACGAATGTTCGTTTGAAATCTCTTGAGAAAATGAACATTTCTTATGAAACAGTAAAAGCAGTCAATGAAAAGATTATTTATGCTCATTTCACAGGATATGGTTATGAAGGGCCAGCAGCAAGCAGACCAGGTTTTGATATGGCAGCCTTTTGGGCAAGAACGGGTGCAATGGTTGACTGGGGCTCAAAAGGCGACTTTCCTATTAAGCCTTTAGGCGGCTTTGGAGATTCAACGGTCGCATCTGTTATCGCCCTGGGAATCATGGGTGCTTTGTATGGAAGAACTGTTAGTGGCAAAGGAACATTCTTAACATCTTCCTTGTACGGTACAGGTATTTGGTACAATGCTACAGGTGTTGTGGCCACACAAGAGCGGTATGGCGCAGAGTATCCAAAACATAAAATGGCCCCAGGTTCCCCTACGAATCATATCTATCAATCTTCAGATGATCAGTGGGTTATCATTACCCTCGGTAATTATGAACGTCAGGCCCCTGACTTCTACCGTTTGCTAGGATTAGATGAGTACGCAGAGCATCCAGATACAGAGACGATTGCTATCTTGCAAGCTCATCCGGATACCCTAAAGGAATTGATGGAAAAACTTTATCAAGTCTTTAGAACCAAGACAATGGCTGAATGGACTGCTTTATTTGATGAGGCAGATATTGTTTACGAAGTATTGAAACACAATGCAGATGTTTCTAAAGATGAACAAGCCTGGGCTAATAATTATCTTCGTGAAGTTACCTTTGAATCGGGAAATACAGCTGTTATGCCTAATCTTCCAGTATCATTCTCAGAATATGATACCTTTGATTCTTATCAACCGACTGGTCGGATTGGTCGTGATTCAGAAGAAATACTGAAAGCTTTGGGATATTCTGATGAAGAATTCAAAGCCTTTATTGATTCAAATGTAACACTTTAGGAGGGTAAGAACTATGTCTAAACCACAATTAGAATATTTACTATTGGAAGAAAAAGGCAATACAGCTATTGTGACTATCAATCGTCCAGAGGCTATGAATGCCTTGTCTACAGAAGTTTGGAGAGAGCTAAAAGCAACTGTAGATTATCTCAATAATCAAGAAGACATTCGTGCTGTCATCTTGACAGGGGCAGGGGATAAGGCCTTTGCAGCAGGTGCAGATGTAAAAAATCTCTTGGTTAAAAAAGGGAAGGAAAATCTTTCATCCTTTGCTCGCGACTTCTTATTGGGAATGCAAAATTCACGCCTAGTCTTCATTGCAGCCATCAATGGCTATGCCTTTGGTGGAGGTTTAGAATTGTCAATGTTCTGTGATATCCGCATTGCTTCTACAACTGCCTTGCTCGGTTTGCCAGAAACTAACTTGGGACTTTTACCAGGTGCTGGTGGTACACAAAAATTGGTGCGCTTGACCAATGAATCGATTGCAAAACAGGTTATTTTGGGAGGGCGAATTCTTTCAGCCGAAGAAGGTGTGGCAAGTGGATTGATTATGCAAGTAGCTGATCCTGCAGAATTATTGACTGTAGCTGAAAAAGTAGCAAAACGGGTAACGGCTAAGGGACCAATTGCGGTTATGCTGGCTAAACGTGTCATCAACTCCGCAAATGATGTGGATATTCATTCAGGTTTGTTATTTGAAAATTTAGCTTTCTCTGTCCTACTTGATACCAATGATAAGGTTGAAGGTATCAATGCCTTTCTTGAAAAACGTAAAGCAGAATTTAAATCAGAATAAAAGGAGTAATCACTATGGCAACTAAAGAAGAACGGTTAAAAAAACTATTTCCAGAAGATGTATTGCGCATCTCCGAAGATTTGAGTGAAGGTGAACTGACAATTTTGGAAAACCTTTATGAACTCTTGGAGTCTAAATACCGTAAGGATTTGAATACCCATTGGTCGAATTGTACAGTACCAGAAGGATTTTTCGAAGATATGGGAACCCTGGAATACAAATATAGTCCACTATTGTATGAAGGCCGCGAGGGTGCAGATACTCCAAGTCTCATCTTCCAATTCTTCTTCGCCTATACGATGGCCCGTTTCGACCCATCCCTTGCAACGCTAAACGGTGTTCACTCAGGGCTTGGTTTCTACTCATTCCTTTACGGTGGAGACGATGCCCAAAAAGAAAAATATATTAAGAAATTGGCCAACCATGAACTGAGAACCTGTTTTGCCCTCACAGAGCCTGACCATGGTTCTGATGTTGCTTGGGGATTGCAAACAACTGCTCGTCGCGAGGGAGACAAGTGGATTATCAATGGCGCTAAACGCTGGATTGGTGGTGCAAATGTGGCAGATGTCATTCCAGTCTATGCGCGTGATGTTGAGACTGGTAAGCCAAGAGCCTTTATTGTTCGCAGAGATCAACCAGGTGTAGAAGTTTCTGTCATCCAAAATAAAATTGCCTTGCGCATTGTACCAAACTGCGATATTACTTTGACAGATGTTGTGGTGGAAGAGAGTGAACGTCTACAAAAAATCAATTCATTCAAAGATATCGCTCGTATTCTTTATACGACTAGAGCTGGAGTATCCTTCATGGCGACGGGTGCAATTGCGGGTGCCCTAGAAGCTACCTTGAAATATGTCAATGGTCGCGCGCAATTTGGCAAGAAGTTGTCTCAATTTCAATTGACTCAACAAAAGCTAGCTAAGATGAAATCCAACCTTACGACAGCAATGGCACTTTGTGCATCGATTGTTCGCCTGCAAGAAAAAGGTGATTACAATGAAGTGGCAACCTCTATCGGTAAATTGAATAATGCTGAAATGTTGCGCGAAGCCGTTGCACTTGGTCGTTCAGCTTGCGGTGGTAATGGTATTGTAGCTGATTACGATATTGCCCGCTTCTTTGCAGATGCTGAAGCAATCTATACTTATGAAGGTACGCATGAAATGAACTCTTTGATTGTCGGACGTTCACTGACAGGCGAAGCTGCCTTCAACTAATCCTATCAATTGGATACCAAGATTATTTCTCCTTCATTTACAAAGTCTAGTTATTGGTCTACCTCTTCATCACTAACTACCATTTTTCTAAATCAATAACTAGTCGGAGGTTGGTTCTGCCAGCCTCCTGTTTATATAATATTAGGTTAGAAAGGTAAAATATGTATAAAACTATAGAATTAGACATTCATGATTCTATTGCGACAATCTCGCTGAATCGGCCGGGATTCGGTAATTCATTTGATAAAACAATGTTTGAAGAGACAATCCAAACATTTCATAATTTGGCAGACGATGAAAGAGTGAAAATCATCATCTTACGCGCAAATGGAAAAATTTTTTCTGGTGGAGGTGACATAAACAAATTTAATAAGCTACTTGAAACTCGGGAGCCGTTTGACTTGAATCACACTCTGAATCCTGGTCGATTAGTTATGGCAATCCGTAATAATCCTAAGCCTGTTATTGCTGTCGTACAAGGTTCAGCGGCTGGAGCAGGATTTGGGCTAGCGATGGCTTGTGACTACCGTATCATTGGAAAGAAAACCAAGTTAGTTCCAGCCTTTAATGGTATCGGTTTACCCGGAGATAATGGACTATTTTATCTCTTGGGCAAACAAATAGGACCATCAAAACTATTTCAATATTTTACAACGAATCAGATTATCCGTGCAGAAGAAGCTATGGATTTAGGAATTATCACTAAATCTGTAGATGATGAGCATTTGGATAAAGAAGCACTAGATTTTGCTAACTTCCTATTGAATACGCCTCTTAAAGTCCTTTCAATTCAAAAAGATTGGCTCAATCGATTCTTCTATCCTGATTTGGAAGCTGCTCTCGAATTAGAAGCTATGCAGACCCATTTGTCTTCTAAGGAACAGGCCCTGTTTGAAGCAGTAGGAGCCTTTTTACGCAAGGAAAAACCAGATTTTACAAGGGTCAATTAAACAAGGAAAAAGAGGCTGGGCAGAAAGTCCAGCCTCGCTTCTCAGAGTTTGTGTCAACATCTCAGCGCAGTGGTTGATTGGCAGAT